>DATLRG010000639.1:0-6196 GCA_035534795.1 Chloroflexota bacterium | reverse complement strand
GGCTGAACATGATGTACCCTCGTCTCAAGCTAGCACGGAATCTACTCCGGGAGGACGGGGTGATTCTCATCAGCATCGACGACCACGAGCTTGATAGCCTCCATCTCGTCTGCAACGAGATCCTCGGCGAGGAAAACTTCGTCGCCTGCATGGGATGGGAGAAGGGGCGGAAGAACGACGCCAAGCTCATCTCCGTGGGTCACGAATACGTGTTGGTCTTCGCGAAGTCGCTTGGAATGCTGAGGGAGACCAAGACCATCTGGCGAGAAGAAAAACCGGGAGCGCGCGAGATTTGGGAGAAATACCTCGAACTGCGCCGCTTGCATGGAGACGACAACGCTCTAATCGAAATGCATCTGCAGGCGTGGTTTTCCTCGCTTCCCAAAACGCATCCATCGAAGAAGTGGGGTCGTTACAAGCACGTCGATGAGCACGGCCCGTGGCGCGACGACAATATTTCGTGGCCAGGCGGTGGTGGCCCGCGTTACGACGTGCCACACCCGGGGACCGGGTTACCTTGCAAGGTTCCAGAGCGCGGGTGGATCTTTGCCTCGCCAGAAGAGATGCAACGGCGAATCCGACTCGGCTTGGTGGAATTCCGGGAAGATCACACCGAGCCACCCTACAGAAAGTCTCATATTCGCCCTATTGCTATCGAGATCGAGAATCAACTATGTGACGACAACTCCGATAGCGACGAAGAGATGGAGGAATTGGCGACCCAGGTGCGGGGCAGCTACTTCTACAAGCAGTCACAGGTTTCAGTAAAGCATTTGAGAAAGCTCTTTGGTGCCAAGGTCTTCGACAATCCAAAAGATCATTTCGAGCTAGCGAGGCTGTTCGACTACGTGACCGCGAACGACTCCAACGCCATAATCGTGGATTTCTTCGCCGGTAGCGGCAGCACCGGCCACGCGGTCATCGACTTAAACCAGGCGGACGGTGGCCGTCGCCGCTATGTGCTCGTGCAACTTCCGGAGAAACTGGATCCGGACGACAAGGACCAGAACGTAGCCGCGAAGTACTGCGACCAAATCGGCAAGCCTCGCACGATCGCCGAACTGACCAAAGAGCGCCTACGACGCGCCGGCAACAAGATCCGGCAAGAGAACCCGATGTTCGCGGGCGACGTCGGCTTTCGCGTCTTCAAGCTCGATTCCAGCAATATCCGCGCGTGGGAGCCGAACCGCGACGACCTGCCCGGGACGCTGGAAGAGGCCGTCGAGCACCTCAAGACCGACCGTACCGAAGACGACATTCTCTTCGAGGTGCTCCTCAAGCTCGGCCTCGAGCTGACCGTGCCAATCGAGCGCAAGACAATCGCCGGCAAGACCGTTCACAGCGTTGGCGCGGGCACGCTGATCGTCTGCCTCGCGGAGACGATCGCCCGCGAGGACGTCGAGCCGCTGGCGCTCGGCATCGCGGACTGGCACACAGCGCTGGCTCCGGCGGGCGAGACGCAGGTGGTCTTCCGCGACAGCGCGTTCGCCGACGACGTGGCCAAGACGAATCTCGTCGCCATCCTCCGGCAGCACGGACTGGCGACCGTGCGCAGTTTATGACAGCGGGCAGAGGGGAGAGGACTATCGCGGCCTTGAAAGGCCGGCGCAGGGACGGGGGACTCAAGTCCCCAGGGCTTTAGCCTCATCGTTCCTACGCCGGCCTTTCAAGGCCGCGAGATCCGTCGCCCGGGGCGTATGAACCTTAACAAATACGTTGGGTACAGTCGTCCGCGGGCGTCGCGGTAGGCTCTGGCCTGAAGGCCAGGAGTAGAGCCGAGGGGCTTTAGCCCCATCATCCCTACGGCGGCCTTTCAAGGCTGCGATCTCGGCTCGCCCGATTTCCAGCGGCTGGAGCCAGTGCTATGCAACCATGCAACAGAGGGCGATCCGACCGGGAGAGGCGTAGTTCGGCCGTGAGATCACAAAAAAGCGGGGCCCTCGCGGGCCCTGGGGGATCCTACTGCCTGAACATTCCCAGGGGTCAGATCCACGTTAAGTATACGTAGCGTACACTCGAAAGGCAAGGCGGCCTGAAACCTGAACATCAGTAGCTTGGGGACCAAAATTGCCATGAAGCTGCACTTCGAACCCGACCTCGACTACCAGCACGCCGCCATCGAGGCGGTGTGCGACCTGTTCCGCGGCCAGGAGATCTGCCGCACCGAGTTCACCGTCACCCGCGCCACGCTGGACGGTCAGCTGAGCCTGGGCTACGTGGAGAACGACCTCGGCGTCGGCAACCGCCTGACGCTGCTCGACGACGAGCTGCTGAAGAACCTCAACACCGTCCAGATTCGCAACGGCCTGCGCCCGTCCGAGTCCCTGGCGTCAGGCGACTTCACCGTCGAGATGGAGACCGGCACCGGCAAGACCTACGTCTACCTGCGCACGATCTTCGAGCTGAACCAGCGCTTCGGCTTCACCAAGTTCGTCGTCGTCGTGCCCTCGGTGGCGATCAAGGAAGGCGTTTACAAATCACTCCAGATCACCGAGGACCATTTCCACGGACTCTACGCCAACGTGCCCTTCGAGTACTTCCTCTACGACTCGACCAGGCTCGGCCAGGTTCGCAACTTCGCCACCAGCCCGGCGATCCAGATCATGGTGGTGACGGTCGGCGCGATCAACAAGAAGGACGTCAACAACCTTTACAAGGACAGCGAGAAGACCGGCGGCGAGAGGCCGATCGACCTGATCCGGGCGACCCGGCCGATCGTGATCGTGGACGAGCCGCAGAGCGTCGACGGCGGGCTTTCGGGCGCCGGCAAGACCGCGCTCGGTGAGATGAATCCGCTCTGCACCCTGCGCTACTCGGCCACCCACGCCGACAAGCACCACATGGTCTACCGCCTCGACGCGGTGGACGCCTACGAGCGCAAGCTGGTCAAGCAGATCGAGGTGGCGTCGGCCACCGTCGAGGGCGGCCACAACAAGCCTTACGTCCGACTCCTCTCGGTCAGCAACCGTCAGAACGTGGTTACCGCCCGGGTCGAGCTGGACGTGGCGACCTTGCACGGGGTCCAGCGCCGCGAGGTGACCGTGCAGGATGGCGACAATCTGGAGCAGACGACCGGGCGCGCGATCTACGCCGACTGCCGGATCGGCGAGATCCGAGTCGGCAAGGGCAACGAGTACCTGGAGCTGCGGGTGCCGGGCGGCGAGCACTACCTCGAGCCCGGTCAGGCCTGGGGCGACGTCGACGCGCTGGTGGTGCAGCGCGAGCTGATCCGTCGCACGATCCGGGAGCACCTGGACAAGGAGAAGCGGCTGCGGCCATCGGGCATCAAGGTGCTCTCGCTCTTCTTCGTCGACGCGGTGGACAAGTATCGCCAATACGACGCCGCTGGCAACGCGGTGAAGGGCGTCTACGCCCGGATCTTCGAGGACGAGTACCGCCGGCTGGCCAACCACCCGGACTACCGGACTCTCTTTCAGGAAGTGGACCTGAGCCACGCCGCGGAGGAGGTACACGGCGGCTACTTTTCGATCGACCGGGTCAAAGTGAGCGGCAAGACCGTCGACGTCTTCAAGGACACGCGCGGGGATACCCGGGCGGACGACGAGACCTACAACCTGATCATGCGCGACAAGGAGAAGCTCCTGAGCTTCGAGACGCCGCTCAAGTTCATCTTCTCCCACTCGGCGCTGCGCGAAGGCTGGGACAACCCGAACGTCTTCCAGATCTGCGCCCTGCGTGACATCCAGACCGAACGGGAGCGGCGACAGACGATCGGCCGTGGCCTGCGTCTCTGCGTCAACCAGAACGGCGAGCGCCTGCGTGGCTTCGAGGTCAACACCCTCACGGTCATCGCCACCGAGGGCTACCAGCAGTTCGCCGATAATTTGCAAAAGGAGATCGAGGCCGATACCGGGATCCGCTTCGGCGTCGTCGAGCAACACCAGTTCGCCGCGATCGCCGTCCTCGGCGAGGATGGCGAAGCGGCGCCCCTCGGCTTCGATCAGTCGAAGGCGCTCTGGGAGCACCTCAAGGCCCGGGGGTACGTCGATACCCAGGGGAAGGTGCAGGACTCGCTGCGGGCGGCGCTCAAGAACCGGACGCTCGACCTCCCGGACCAATTCGCGGCGCAGCATGGCCAGATCGCCGACATCCTCCGCAAGCTCTCCGGTCGGTTCGACATCAAGAATGCCGACGAGCGCCGAACGGTCCGCGCGCGGCCGGCGGTGCTGGACAGTCCGGAGTTCAAGGCGCTCTGGGAGCGGATCAAGCACCAGACGACCTACCGGGTTCGGTTCGACGACGAGAAACTCGTGGAGAGCTGCACCCGGGCGCTCCGGGATGCGCCGCCGATCGCCAGAACGCGCCTGCGCTGGCGCACCGCCGACCTCGCCATCGGCAAGGCGGGCGTGGAGGCCACCGAGCGCGACGGGGCCGCGACCGTCGTGCTGGACGAGGCCGACGTCGAGCTTCCCGACCTGCTGACCGACCTGCAGGACCGCACCGAGCTCACCCGCCGGACCATCCAGCGGATCCTGGTCGGCAGCAGGCGACTCGACGACTTCAAGCGAAACCCGGCGCGATTCGTCGAGCTGGCGGCCGAGGCGATCAACCGCCGCAAGCGTCTGGCCATCGTGGACGGCATCAAGTATCAGCGCCTGGGCGACGATCACTACTACGCGCAGGAGCTGTTCAAGGAGACGGAGCTGACCGGCTTCCTGAAAAACATGCTCCCCTCGGACAAGTCGGTCTACGAAGACGTGGTCTGCGACTCCGATACCGAGGCCAGCTTCGCCGATCAACTGGAGAAGAACACCGCCATCAAGGTCTACGTCAAGCTGCCGGGGTGGTTCAAAGTCCCGACGCCGCTCGGCACGTACAACCCCGACTGGGCGGTCGTCGTTCAGACCGACGACGGCGAGCGCCTCTACTTCGTCGTCGAAACGAAGAGCGGTCTGTTTGCCGACGACCTGCGCGACGCCGAAAGCGCGAAGATCAACTGCGGTAAAGCGCACTTCGCCGCGCTGCGGGTCGGCGAGACACCGGCCGAGTACGTCGTGGCGCGCTCCGTCGAAGACGTGCTCACCTATAGCGGCGGGGGTTAACCGCGGCCAGGGCTGAGGCGTCCGTTGAAGAACTGGTCGGCACGATCGAGCGCGGCGAGCGACGCCTGCCCGCGATGCAGCGCCGCTCCGTCTCGCGCTCGCCCCGCGTGCGCGATCTGCTCGACTCGCTCTCTCGCGACTACCTCGCGGGCGCGATCCGCGGCTGCTGCCCGCGCAGTCGCCCCTCGCCCATTCAGGCGATCCGGGCCGGCCCCTGCCGGATGCGCTCGCGCATGCCCGCCAATCCGCTTTGCCGGCGCGGCCCGTCCCAGACGCTTTCCAGCCACCAGGTGACTCCCGCCTCGGCCCACGGGCCCACCTTCGCCGCCGCTTGCGCGGGATCGTCGCCCGGCGTGTCGCCCTCGATCACAATGTCGAAAGGCGTGGTCAGGGTGCGGCGCTCGTCCACGAACTTCTTGATGGCCCGGACGTCGTCCGGGGTCAGCGCGCTGCCGGTGCCGTCCATTTTAGCCGGCACGATGCCGTCGTAGCGCAGGACGCGGCGCATCGACGTCATGCGCGGCCAGGCGCCGACGACCCAGATGGGGATTCTGGGCGACTGAAGCGGCGTTGGGGTGAAGGCCACGTCCTGAATGCGATAGTGTTCCCCGTCGTGGCTGAAGGGTTGCCCGCTCCACAAACCGGTCACCACGTCCAGCCCCTCGTCGAGCAGGTGCGCCCGGGCCTTGCGGTCCGTCTCCTCCCCGAACCTGGCGAAGCCGGTTTCGGGGGCGCCCAACCCAACCGGCAGGATCAGCCGACCGTTGGACAGGCGATCGAGCGTCGCCGTCTCCTGGGCGAGCTTCCAGGGTCGCCGGCGCGACACCGGCGTCAGCATCGTCCCCAGTCGCACCCTCTCGGTGCGCGCGGCGATCGCGGCCAGGGTCACCCAGGGATCGTTCCCTTCGATGCCATCCCAGACGAACACGCCATCCCAACCAGCCACTTCCGCCTCACCGGCCAGCACGAGGAGGTCGCGGGGACCCTCTTCGTTCGATAGGGTAATCCCAGACTGCATCTGCTTCTCCTCTTGAACCATCGCACGGCTACAGAAGTGCGAGTATACACGATGGATGATGACAGCTCGCGGAAAGGTGGGGCTGGTCGGTGACGGGCGGTGCGCAGCACCGCCC
>DATLRG010000638.1:0-5855 GCA_035534795.1 Chloroflexota bacterium | reverse complement strand
GCTGAACGCCGGTCGAGCGCGCGACCAGGCGCCCCTCGTGCCAGCGGACCACTGCGCGCTGCAGCTCGGTGCGATCGGCCGATGGCGTCACCGGGTGCTCCAGAACGACCCGAATCCTGGGACGGTGGACCCGCCGGTGGCCCTGCATCTTGCGCAGCGCCGGTCGCACGAACGCTTCGAAGCTGACCAGCGACGACACCGGGAAGCCGGGTAGGCCGAACACCAACCGGTCGTCGACCGTCGCGAAGGTCGTCGGCTTGCCCGGCTTGAAGGCGACGCGACCGAAGAGGATCGTACCGATGCGGCGCAGGATTGGCTTAATCAGGTCGCGGCTGCCGACCGAGACACCTCCCGAGGTCAGCACGACGTCCGCCCGGCGCAGCCCCTCGCGGATCAGCGCCTCCTGCTCGGCTTCGTCGTCGCGCACCTGGCCGAGCGAGATCGGCTCGCCGCCCGCTTCCCGCACACTGGCCAGCAGCGCGTAGCGATTGCTGTCGCGGATCGCGCCCGGGCGCAGTGCCTGATCCGGCTCGACCAGCTCGTCGCCGGTCGACAGCACCGCCACGACCGGCCGCCGATAGACCTGCACGCGCGTCCGCCCCACGGTCGCGAGCAGCCCAATGTCGGCCGCTCCAAGCACCGTGCCCGGCGTCAGCACTTCCTGCCCCACGCGGACATCCTGGCCGCGGCGATGCACGTTGTCGCCCTGGCGCGGCCGGCTCGCGAGCGTAACCATGCCATCGGTTTCGGTCGTCTGCTCGACCATGACGACGGAGTCGGCGCCACCGGGAAGCGGGGCGCCCGTCATGATCCGCATCGCCGTTCCCGACTCGACGCTTCGCTCCTCGGCGAACCCGGCGGTAATCTCCGAGAGCACCTGCCGCGGCTGCGCTCCGTCCGCCCCGATCACCGCGTAGCCATCTACGGCGGCCGCGTCGAACGGCGGCATGTCGTCCACCGCGATCACGCCCTCGGCCAGCACGCGCCCCAGCGCCTCGGTGATGTCGATATTCTGGCTGCCGAGCACGCGCGCGCGCGCCAGCACCAGCTCGATCGCATCTTCGACCGACACCATGGGATACGGGGACGCTTGCATCCGGACCATGAGGGCCTCCAAACTACCTGACGCTGACCTGCTGCGAATCCCAACCGGTCGCGCCGTTTGGGAGCGTGTCGGTCTGATCGGACGGCTGGACCTTGCCGCTCCCGTCGGTCGCGCGCACTTGCACGGTGTACTGGCCAGGTTTCGCGTCCCAGTCGAGGCGCCAGAGTCGCCAGGTGTACGGACCGAGCGGGTCTTTCAGCGTGGCCATCTGCCAGTTCTTGCCACCGTCGACGCTCACCTCGACCTTGCTGATGCCGCGGTCGCCGGCGAAAGCGATTCCGGCCAACGCTACGTTACCAGCCGTGACGTTCGGGTGCTGCGGGTCGACGGTCGTGATCTCGGACATGGTCTGGATCACCGCCTGATCGCTCCAGCCGCGCTCCTCCCAGTAACCCTGGAAGTTGTCGGCGACGAGCTGGATCTTCGTCAGCCACTTGACGTTCTTCATACCGAAGATGTCCGGCACGAGCAACCGCGCCGGTGCGCCGTGGCCTGGCACGAGCGGCTGGCCGTTCATCGCGTAGACCAGGAGGTTCCCCGGGCTCATCGCGCGCTCGAAAGGTACGGAGTCGGTGTAGCCATCGGCGGCGCTGAAGACCACTTTCACCGTTTTGGGATCGGGATCGGCCGCTGCGATCAGGTCCCGCAGCGAAGCTCCACGCCAGCTCGCATTACTGATGAGATTGCCGCCGATCTCGTTGCTGATGCATTCGAGCGTCTCGTAGCGGTCCTGATAGGGGAGCTTTAAGAGCTGGTCGTAGCTCACCGTGTATGGCTTTTTGACCAAGCCGAGGATCTGTAGCTGCCAGCGGGCCGGGTCGACCACGGGGTCCGAGAAGAAGTTCTTCGAGACGACGTAGAAGTCCTTGGTCGGAGTGACCTCGGGCAGCAGGCCGGTAATGTTCCAGTCTGTCGGCGAAGCGGCCGGGGTCGAGGACGCCGTGGCCGCGCTCGTCACCGGCGTGACGACGACGGCCGCGGTCGTCGTCGTCGGCTGGATCGTCGCCACGGAGGACCCGGCCGTCGCGATCGATCCGGTCGGCGGGCCACCGGTCGTCGCTCCGACCGGCGCCACCGTCAAAAGTGCGCCCGCCTCGGGCCCGGTGATGATGCGATAGGTGGCTCCAGCCGCCAGCACCGCCACCGCTCCGACGGCGAAGCCCCCCAGCAGCCGCCGCCGCTCCGGGCTCGGCGCCGTCTCTTCAGCCGCTTCCACCGGCAGACGGGCCGCCGCGACGCGGTAGGTCCCGGCCAGCGAGAGCCCGAAGAAGCAAAAACCGATCAGCAGAGCGAAGTTCAGCCCGGCGGCTCCCACCGCGGTCGCCGCGCCGAAGAAGCCATTGCCGGCGATGGGCAGCAGGACCAGCCCGGTGACCAGCCACGCCACGAACGCGCAGAGGAGGCCACGCTGCCAGCCCGGCCAGTGCCGGCGGACACCGGGCGCCTCGCCCGCCGAGAGGAACGCGTAGACGATCCCGATGGCGGCGCCGACGACAAGCTGCAGGACCAGAATCCCGACGAACAACAGCGGCTTCGCCTCGAACTTCAGCGAGTCGAGGACACCGGAAAAGATCGCCGGCGGTATGCCGCGGGTGAACGCGTCCTCGAACAGGTCTGGGAACATCGGCACGCCCGCGCCCAGGCGCGCGATCGCCTGCGCGAGAATCATCACCAGCGCCCCGACCGCACCCGCCCAAGCTCCCACACGGATCGTCTGCCGCGCCCTCATGGCACCCTCCGCGAACAAAGCTGAGCACTCGCTTCCTTCATCATAGCACACGGCACAGAACTTGTCGGCTGCTGGATCGTGAGCGCTCTCGCCCAACCACGTCTGACTCCGGTGCCCTGCGGGCCCGGCGAAGAACCGATCTATCGACTGCCGATCGACGCGGTGTTTCTGCGACTCGGGACCAGCCGTCGCGGCTTGAGCAGCGCCGAGGCCGCCCGGCGCCTCGACCAGTTTGGTCTCAACCACATCGTCCAGGTCGCCGGCGTGCCTCTCTGGCAGCGTTTTTTGCGCAATTTCGTCCAGATTTTCGCGCTACTCCTCTGGCTGAGCGCGGCGCTGTCGTTCCTCTCCGGCTCGCCCACGCTCGGCTGGGCGATCATCCTGGTCATCGTCGTCAACGCCGCGTTCAGCTTCGCTCAGGAGTTCCAGGCCGAGCGCGCGGTCGAGGCCCTTCGCGATCTCCTCCCTGCCCGCGCCAGCGTCGTGCGCGACGGAGAGCGAACGGTCGTCCTGGCCGAAGCGCTGGTGCCCGGCGACCTGGTCGTCCTAGAAGAGGGCGACCACCTCTCGGCCGATAGCCGCCTGGTCGCGGGCTTCGAGGTGCGCGTCGTCACGGCGGCGGTCACCGGAGAATCGGAGCCGGTGGTCCGGACGCCCGACCCGGTCCTCGACGAGAACGTCCTCACCATCCAGGCGAGCAATCTGGTTCTCGCCGGCAGCACCATCGCGAGTGGCACCGGCCTGGCCGCCGTCTACGCCACCGGCATGAACACGGAGTTCGGGAAAATTGCCCGACTCACCGGCGGCGTGCAGGAAAAACTCAGTCCGTTGCAGGTCCAGATTCAGCGGATCGCCCGGATCATCGCCGGCCTGGCGGTCGTCTCTGGCCTGCTCATCTTTGCGGCCGGGACGCTCCTCGCGGCGCTCCCCATCCGTTCCAGCCTGGTTTTCGCCATCGGCATCATCACCGCCAACGTGCCAGAGGGCCTGCTGCCGACGCTGACTCTGGCGCTCGCGGCCAGCATCCGGCGGCTGGCGGCCCGGCACGCCCTGGTGAAACGGCTCTCCGCGGTCGAAACGCTCGGCGCGACGACGGTGATCTGCACCGACAAGACCGGCACCCTCACGCAGAACGAGATGACCGTTCGCGAGGTCTGGCTCGATCAGAGGTCGATTGGCGTCACCGGCGTCGGCTACGACCCGGAGGGCCGCTTCACCGCGGACGCGCGCCAGCTCGACCGCGCCGAGGTCGGGCAGCTCGGCCCTCTGCTCGAAGCCGCGACCCTCTGCAACAACGCGCGGCTCTTGCCGCCGGGCGCCGACCGGCCTCGCTGGAGCATCCTAGGCGATCCGACCGAGGGTGCGCTGCTCGTCGCGGCGCGGAAGGCCGGCGTGGACGACCGGCAGGTCCGAGCCGCGTACCCGCGTGTCTACGAGATCCCGTTCGAATCGCGGCGCAAGCGGATGGCCGTGGTCTGCCGCGTGGCCGACGAGTACGTGGCGTTCGTCAAGGGTGCGCCGAAGGAGACTATCGAGCGCTGCACGCAGCTGCACCGGACGACCGGCGCCCTTCCGCTGGACGAGGCGTCTCGCTCGGCGATCATGGACGCCAACGACCGCCTGGCACGCTCCGGCTTGCGCGTCCTGGCGGTGGCGCGTCGGACTGTTCCGCTGCAAAAGCATTACAGCGCCGAGGACACCGAGCAGGAGCTGACCTTCCTCGGCCTGCTGGCCATGCTGGACCCTCCCCGCCCGGAGGTGGCCGCGGCGATCGGGATCTCTCGCCACGCGGGTATCCGGACGATGATGATCACCGGCGACTACGGCCTCACCGCCAAAGCGATCGCGGTGCGAATCGGCATGGTGACGCCGGACGAGGCGTTCATCATCACCGGTAGCGACGTCGCCGAGACCTCCGACCTTCAGCTTCGGCAGGAGCTCAGCCGGCCGGGAGTGATCTTCGCGCGCGTCGCGCCCGAGCACAAAATGCGGATCGCCCGGATCCTCCGCGACAGCGGGCAGGTGGTCGCGATGACCGGCGACGGCGTGAACGACGCGCCGGCTTTGCGGGAAGCCGACATCGGCATCGCCATGGGCGTGGTCGGCACCGACGTCGCCCGCGAAGCCGCCGAGATGATCCTGACCGACGACAACTTCGCGACGATCGTCGGCGCGGTGGAGGAAGGGCGCGTCGTCTTCGACAACATCCGCCGCTTCTGCGTCTACATCTTCACCCACCTGGGGCCCGAGGCCATCCCCTTTATCGCCTTTGCTTTGTTCCGCCTGCCGCTGGCGATCACGCCGATTCAGATCCTGGCGATCGACCTGGGTACTGACACGCTGCCGGCGCTGGCGCTGGGCCTGGAAAAGGCCGAGCCGGGGATCATGGATCGTCCGCCGCGTCGCCCCAACGAGCCTCTGCTGACCACCGGCCTCCTGCTGCGTTCGTACCTTTTCTTCGGGGTGATCGAGACCGTCTTCGTCATGGCCGGCTTCTTCTGGGTGCTGACCCAGGGAGGCTGGCATCTCGGCGCACCGCTGGCGGCGTCCAGCTTGCTCTACCGCCAGGCCACGACGATGGGATTCCTGGGTATCGTCGGCACGCAGCTGGGGACGCTGTCGGCCAGCCGGACGAACCTGGCGTCACTCTTTGCCGTCGGGCTGCTCTCGAACCGTTGGATCGTCGTGGGCGCGGTGTTCTCGATCGCGCTGACCGCCGCGCTGATCTACGTTCCTTTCGCGCGCAACATCTTCGGGATGACGCCACTGACTCCGCTGCACTACCTGATCGCCCTGCTGTACGGCGTCGTCCTGGTTCTCGCCGACGAAGTCCGCAAGCTGATCGTCCGCCAGCGCCTGCACCGCCCCCCGGCGGAACGGGGGCCGGGGTGATCAGGACATGGCTGTGCTGGCTGTGCAACACAGCCATGTCCTGATTACCCCGTCCCGACCATAGCGCGTGGAGAAAACGCGGGAACGCCCCAGTGGCGTATGGCGGTTTGTGGAAAGATTGGCCTGGCG
>DATLRG010000637.1:0-5797 GCA_035534795.1 Chloroflexota bacterium | reverse complement strand
CCACGGACTCCTCACCCTGGCTGTACTTTAGAAGCGGGAGAACGCCATCATGAACGGCCTTTCCGATACTCTACCGGACCAACCCGCCAACACCTTCCCCGATCCCAGTCCCGATCGTGAAGAACGCTTGCAGGCAGCCCTCCGTGAGCTCGAGCGCCGCTTCGGTCCCTGGGTCGTCTATCGACTGAAGGACGCTCGACCACCGCTCGGCGATTCCGCCATCTCCACCGGCTCTCTGTCGCTCGATCTCGCCACCGGAATCGGCGGCTTCCCGCGTGGCCGCATCGCCGAGCTGATCGGCCCGCCGAGCTCGGGCAAGAGCACGCTAGCCTTCCATTTCCTGGCAAACGCCCAGCGCCAATCCGGCTTCGCCACGCTGGTCGATACGACCCACCAGGCCAGCTTCGAGCAGATGGGCCGCTGTGGCGTCAATCTCACGGACCTCTTTCTCGTCGTGCCAGAGAGCGCCCACGAAGCGCTGGAAGTCGCCGCGTTGCTGGTCGAGAGCGGAGGGCTGGATGCACTGGCCATCGGTCCGCTGGCCGGCCTGATCGGAGGATCTCCACGCGTGGCCCAGGCCACGGCCAAGCAGGTGGCGAGACTGAACGCGGGCATGCACGCCTCCCCGACGGCGGTCCTCTTTCTGACCGACGAGAGAATCACACCTGCCAGCCTCCCGGTGAGCCGGCCGCTCCGCCACTTCGCCTCTCTGCGGGTCCACCTGACGCCCCTCCGCGTCCTCCTTCACCCGTCTGGGGACATCCGCGGCTTACGCGTTCAGATCGAAACGATCAAGAATAAGCTCGCGCCGGCGGGACGACCGGTCGAGGTCGACCTCCTTCGCGAGCGTGGTGTCCACCGCGAAGCCGAGCTGATCGATCTGGGGCTCGCCCGAGCAATCCTCGAAGAACGTTCTCTGGGCATTTGCTTTGGTCTCCGCCTGCTGGGGCGCGGGAGAGCCCGAGCGATCGCAGCGCTGGAGCAAGATCCGTCATTGGCCCGGGAGCTTTCGGGGGGATTGAGGGTTGGGGGTTGGGGATCGTGATAAGTCTCACGCGCATCGGCTACGTCTGGTTCCCGCACCTGCCGGTGCAGGCGGCGATCCTTCGCCATCCATCGTTGCGCGACCGATCGCTCGTCGTCGTCGGTGGGGCGGACGGCCGGGAACGGGTCGTCGACGCGAGTGACGACTGCCTGTCGGCTGGCGTCCAGAGAGGTATGGCAGTCCGCGAGGCGGCCGAATTGGTGCCATCGGCGACGTTTCTTCCACCCGATCCCGGCGGCAATGCCGACATGCTCGAACGAGCATTCGACCTGCTCGAACGGTTTGCCGAATCTGTCGAGACGAATGGGCGAGAGGGCGCCTGGTTCCTGCCGGCCGGCCTGCCGGCGCATCCCCTTCCCTCGCGTGGCGTCGAGGAACGCCGGCTGGGCGCCACGATCGTCGACGGCATGGCCGCCACACTCGGCCTGGATAGCCGCGTCGGGATCGGGCCGGGAAAGCTCGTGGCCCGTGTCGCCGCCGAACGCGCTGCGCCGGGAGCGGTCGACAGCATCGCCACTGGCGACGCGGCCGCGTACCTGGCATCGCTGCCGATCACACTTCTTCCGCTCCTCCCTCGGTCAGTCGAACGCTTAAAGCTGCTGGGAATCGCGACAATCGGCGCGTTCGCTCGTCTCCCAGCCGATACTTTGCCCCGCCGCTTCGGCCCAGAGGCGAGTCTGGCCTGGCGCATCGCGCACGGCGACGACGTCGCACCACTGGTCCCGCGGCAGCGGCCCGAAGCATGGTCGATGCGGCAAACCTTCGACCCGCCGATCGAAGACCGCGAGCTGCTCCTTAGCACCGCCAGGGCGCTGCTCGACCGCCTCAGCCGACCACTTCAGGATCAACGGCGAGCGTTCCGATCGCTCTGGATCACCATCGGGCTGGAGGATGGTCGCGTCGTCAATCAACACGCCAATCTGCGCGCGCCGACGAACGATCCACGGCAATGTTTGTCACTCTTGAGGGGCATGGTCGAAGCCCTGGTGCTGGAGCGCTCGGCGGCGCAAGTCACCGTGCGGATCGAGGCGATTGAGCGAGAACCGGCCGTCCAGGGCGAGTTATTCGATCGAGCCGGCATCGAGCGACGCGAGCGCGTCATCCGTGCATTCTCGGAGATAGCCCGTCGCTACCGCGGGCGAGTCCGCCGCATCGTTCCCGGCGACAACCCCACCAGCCTCTTCCTCGATCGTCGCCTCTTGCTCCTGCCCTACGAAGCCGGACCCGACGGCGCTCCGGCCAGCCAGGACCTGGCCGAGCCAGCGACACGCAGCCGACCCGTTCACCTGATCGCCCGGGGTGATCGGATCTACCTGGTCGAGACGGGCGCGGAGGCCGGAGCGCCGGGAGCATCTCCGGCTGACATGGGAGGCGAAAGGAAAGATGAGGTCGTGGCGCTCCACGCCCGCTGGGAAGCGGATGACTGGTGGCCGGAGGCGACGCGGTGGACCTACTATCGAGTTCGAACTCGCCACGGTCTGATCGCCACCCTCGCGCGCGATCACGACCGGCAGCGCTGGCTGCTCGTCGAGAGCCTCGACTGAAACCATGGTCCCTCTTCACCTCCACAGCAACTTTTCCCTCCTCCGCGGCGCCTCCAGCATCGAGGACCTGGTCACCCGCGCGGCAGAGCTTGGCTACCGCTCGCTCGCGCTGACCGATCGCGATGCGCTCTATGGTGCGATCCGTTTCACCAAAGCATGCCTGGCGGCTGGCCTCCGTCCGATCGTCGGCAGCGAAGTGACCCTCGACAACGGCCGCCACCTGGTCCTCCTCGCCGAGAATCAGACCGGCTACGCCAATCTCTGCCGCCTGGTCTCTCGATCCCACCAGGACCAGGCCAAGGGCGAAGCCGCGCTGCCTTTCGGCGCACTCGCCGAGCACGCGGCCGGACTCATCGCCTTCTCCGGGCCACGCACCGGCGAGATTGCCCAGCTTCTCCTCGTCGGACGGCGAGCCGCCGCGGTCCAGGCCGCCGACCAATACCGCGAGGTCTTCGGCGATCGCTTCTTCCTGGAGATCCAAAACCACTGCCTGCCAGACGATGGCTGGCTCATGGCCGAGCTCGCCGCCCTGGGGAAGGCGCGCCAGATCGAGCTGGTCGCGACGACCGACGTTCACTACGCCCACCCATCGCAGCGCGTGCTCCAGGACGTTCTGACCTGCATTCGGACGAAGACGACGATGGCTCTCCCATCGCCTGAACGCCTACCCAACGGCCATTATGGCCTGACGTCGCCCGACGAGCTGCGCCAACTCTTCAAGCTGTTCCCCGGTGCCCTGGCGCGGACCGCGGCGATCGCCGAACGCTGCGCGGTCTCGCTGGACTTCCACGGCGCACGCTTTCCCCCGCTGGAGCTGCCCAACGGGGAGACGCCCGACGCGACGCTGCGACGGCTTTGCCTGGCCGGAGCACGGCGACGGTATCGCCCGCTTTCCGGTGCCGTCCTGCGCCAGTTGGAGCACGAGTTGTCCGTCGTCGCCCAGGCGGGATTAGCCCCCTTTTTCTTGATCGCCGCCGACGTGGCGCTGCGATTCCACGGCCGCTGCCGGGGCTCGGCCGCGGGGTCGCTCATCGTCTACTGTCTCGGCGTCAGCGCGGTCGATCCGCTCCGCTACGGCATGCTCTTCGAGCGGTTCATCAATCCCGAGCGCCCCACGCTGCCCGACATCGACATCGATTTCTCCGAGTGGGATCGCGAAGCCGCGATCGCTTACGTCTACCAGACCTACGGGGCCGAGCGCGCGGCGATGGTCTGCAACTACGTCCGGTACCGTGAGCGGTTGGCAGTCCGCGACGTCGGGCGCGCGCTCGGCCTACCCGCGGCCCTGATCGACCGCCTGGCAAAATCGCTGGATCGAGGGTGTGGGCTGGAGACCGAGGAATCCCAGCCGCTGGCCCCGACGCTGGTCCGTCTCTGCCAGGAGATCGACGACTTCCCACGCCATCTCAGCGTCCACGTGGGAGGAATGCTCGTGACCGGCCAGCCACTGGTCGAGCTTTTCGGACTGGAGCCGGCCCGTAAGGAAGGAATTGTCGTCGTCGGCGCCGACAAGGAAGACGTCGAAGACGTCGGCCTGGGAAAGCTCGATCTGCTCTGTCTGCGGGCACTCTCGGTCGTGCAGGAAGCCGAGGCGCTGGAGCGCCGGCGCGGCGTGCCGCTCGACCTGCGACAGGTCCCTTTAGAAGACCCGGAGGTCTACCGGATGCTCCGCCGCGCCGACACCGTGGGTGCATCGCAGGTCGAGAGCCGCGCCCAGATGCAGAGCGTGGTCCGGACCCAGCCGCGCTGCTTCCGCGATCTGATCAATCAGTGCGCGATCATTCGACCGGGCCCGATCGTCGCCGGCATGGTCCATCCATACAACCGTCGTCGCCTGGGCCTGGAGAAGGTCGTCTACCTGCATCCTCTTCTCGCATCAATTACCCGCGATACGCTGGGAATCTTCCTTTTCCAGGAGCAGGTGATCCTCGGCGTCATGGCGCTGACCGGCTGCTCCGCCGGCGAAGCCGACGTCTTCCGGCGCGCGATGGGATCGCACCGCTCGCGCGAAGCCATGCAAAAGCTGGAACCCTGGTTTCTCGAGCACGCGGGAGCGAATGGCATCGACGCGGTCACCGCCGCCGAGGTCTTTCGGCAGATCAGCGGCTTCGCCGACTTCGGCTTCTGTCGATCGCACAGCGCCGCGCTCGCCCGTACCGCCTACGAGGGACTGTTTCTGAAGCGGTACCACCCGGCCGCCTTCTACGCCGCGCTCGTCAGCAATCAGCCGATGGGCTTCTATCCGGTCGAAGTGCTGATCTGGGATGGCCGGCGCCACGGCATCCAGTTCTTGCCGGCTGAGATCAACCGCAGCGCGGCGCGGTGCATGTTGGAAGGGTTTGGGGATTGGGGTTTGGAGTCCGGTGGACCGGGTCCCCCGACCCCAAACCCCAGGCCCCAAACCCCGCCGGTCCGTCTCGGCCTCGAGCAGGTCCGCTGGGTCGGCAAAGAAATCGCGGCGAGGATCCTCGCCGAACGGGACGCGGTCGGCCCCTATCGCTCGCTCCTCGACTTTTGCCAGCGCACCGGCATCACCGGCAAACCGGCGGAAGGCCTCGTGCTGGCCGGCGCGTTCGACTTCGACGGTCGATCTCGCCAGGAGCAGCTCTGGGAGCTTTACGGGCAGATCGGTCGTCCGGGCCGCCCGTCCCTGCGGCTACCTGAAGAGAGCGCCAATCTCCCCGAGCGCACCGAGCACGACCAGGCCTTGCTCGATCACCTCGTCCTGGGCTTCAGCCTGGAGCGACATCTCGTCGAAGGGTATCGGCGACGACTGGACGCGCTGGGCGTCGTTTCCAGCGACAAGCTGGAGCGCTGGCCGGCCGCCCGAGAAGTGCGGGTGGGCGGATTGGTCGTCTGCCGCCAGCGGCCGATGACCGCGAAGGGCTACGTCTTCCTGACGCTCGAGGATGAAAAAGGGTTGATCAACGTGATCGTGCGCCCAGAGGTCTATCGTCAGTACCGCGATGCCCTTCGGAACAGCTCCCTGGTGGCAATCGCCGGGAGCCTCCAGCGCGCCTTCAGCACGGTGAACGTCGTCGCCCGGCGCGCCATCGCGCTCGATCCCCGCGTCCCCAGCGCCAGTCCCTCGCGGCCCGCCGAGCCACAGGCTGCCGGCGTCCATTCACACGATTTCTACTGATCTGCGCCCATCCCAAGGTAAGGCCACGGGGAGAAGGGCATCGGTGCGTTTGACTTGCGAAACAAG
>DATLRG010000636.1:0-6623 GCA_035534795.1 Chloroflexota bacterium | reverse complement strand
CCCGCCCCCCCCCCCCCCGGGCCGGGTCGCTCACGAATCTCTCCGGTCGGTACCCCGGCCGCGCCGACTCGGCTGGTGAAGCCGCCGCTCATGCCGACCGGCGTACCGTCGGCGCGCCAGCAGGCGGCGCCGCGGAGCAGGCCGGTCCGGGGATCTCGCAGCACCCCGTTCATGCCGCCGGCCACGCGGCCAACCACCTTCACCGCGTGCCCGCGCGCCTCCAGTTGCGACCGCACCGCGTCCGGGATGCCCTCTTCGACTTCCAGCGCTTCGCCGCACGTCCAGACGCGCGGCGCTTCGACCGCTTCCTGCAAGCTCATCCCGTGGTCGATCACGTTGACGATGGCTTGCAAGATCGCGGCGAAGATGCGGGTGCCACCCGGCGTCCCCAACGCCATGAACGGCTGGCCATCCTTCAGGACGATGGTTGGCGACATGCTCGAGAGCATCCGCTTGCCGGGAGCGATCGAGTTGGGGCGGCCCGGACGCGGGTCGAACAGCCACATGGTGTTGTTCAAGAGCATCCCGGTGCCTGGCACTGTCACTTTCGAGCCGAACGTCGCGTGTAAGGTCTGGGTCATCGCCACCACGTTGCCCGCGCGGTCCATCACCGTCAGGTGGGTCGTGTTCGCCGACTCGCGCTCGACGGCGCGTTGGCCAGCGCCGAACTCGCCCGCGCGCCGCGGGCTGATCTGGCGCCGCCGCTCGGCCGCGTAGGCCTTGCTGGTCAGCCAGGCGACCGGCACGTCGACGAACGCCGGGTCGCCCAGGTAGGCGGACCGATCGGCGAAGGCGATCTTCAGCGTCTCCGCCAGGAGATGGACCGTGTCGGCCGTGCCGAAGCCGGTGTCGGCCAGGTCGAAGCCTTCGAGGATGTTCAGCGCCTGGACAATGTGGGTGCCACCGCTCGACGTCGGTGCGACCGAGACGATCTCGTAGCCACGGTAGGTCCCGCGGACCGGCGCGCGCCGCGCGAACCGGTAGCCGGCGAGGTCCTCGCGCGTGATCAGGCCGCCGTGTCGCGCCATGTCGTCGGCCACCGCGTCGGCGATGGGACCCTCGGTGAAGGCCCGTGGACCGTCGTGAGCAATCAGCCCCAGCGTGCGGGCGTAGTCGCGGCGGACGATGCGGTCGCCCGGTCGGGGAGCCGCGCCGCCGGGCAAAAAGACCTCGGCCGAGGCCGGAAAGAGCGCGAGGTCGTCGGCAGCCGTGGCGATGCAGGACGCCAGGTAGGGCGAGACGACGAAGCCCTCGGCAGCGTAGCGGATCGCCGGCGCCATCACCTCGGCCAGCGCGAGGCGGCCGCGTTCGGCAAGGATCGCCGTCCAGGCGGGCAGCGCGCCCGGCACTCCCACCGCCCGGTAGCCGACCTCGTTCTCGCGACCCGCCGTCGTCAGGGGATCGCCGCCATCGACCGGTCGGAACATGTCCGGGCGCGCCGCGGCCGGCGCGACGGCGTAGTTGTCGACGTCGACGATCTCGCCGGTCGCGCCGTCGCGGATGATCATCAGCCCGGCGCCAAAGATGCTCACCATCATCGGCTCGACCACGGTCAGAGCGAAAGCAGTGGCAATCGCGGCGTCGATGGCGTTACCGCCGCGGGCCAACGTCTCCATCCCCGCCGCCGACGCCAGCGGGTGGTTCGACGCCACCACGGCTTCCGAGGCGACGACCTCGTGCTTGTGCGTCTCGAAGGGAGCGCCGGTGCGCTCGCGCCAGGAGTCCTGCATCGAGGTGTCCTCGCTTTTCGTGGATGGTTGGTCCAGGATGAGAAGGACCAGGAGGTGAGTGGATGCGCGGCGCACATCACTCACCTCCTGGTCCTTCTCATCCTGGACCAACGGTACTGTTATTGTATCGGTGGTTGGCCGGTCGTCAAGCAGGGGCGCGCAGCGCCCGGGCCGCGTCCGCGATCGCTCTGAGCTTCTGGAACGCGACGCCTGATTGGTTGATCGGCCGGTTGGAGAACGTGCCGAAGCCGCAGTCCGGGTTGAGGAACAAGGCTTCAGCGGGATAGAGCTGGAGCGCCCGATCGATGGACCGCCTGATCTCGTCGGGAGACTCGATCGTCGCCGTCTGCGGGTTCACCACCCCGAGGCCGAGCTCTTTGCCGTCGAAGCGCAGCAAATCGCCCGCGCGTTCGGTCGCGTACTCCAGCACGAGCTGCCGCACCCGCAGCCGCTCGAAGTAGGAGGCGAGCGGCTGATAGCTACCGCGCAGGAGCGTCGACTCGTCCTGGCTCCAGTTGCCACGGCAGACGTGCAGCCCAATCCGCGTCCCCGCGAAACCCTCGACCACGCGGTTGATCAGCGATACCGCGAGCTCCAGCTCCTCGGCCGGGTCCTTGCGCGCCGCGAGCGCCGCGCACATGAAGGTGCGCGTCTGTCCCTGGCCGAAGACGAGCTCGCTCAACACCGGCTCGTCGAGTTGGATGAAGTCCACGCCCTCGGCGATCAGCAGCTCGATCTCCGCCCGGAGCAGCCGCACCACGTCCTCCGCCAGGTCCTCTTTCGTCGGATAGGCGTCCCGCGAGAGCCGCAGGACGTACATCGCGCGCGTGAGCAGGTAAGGGCCGGGGAGTGGGATCTTCACCGCCCGGGCCGTGTGCCGCTTCAGGAACCGCAGCTCGTCGAGCGCCAGTGATTGGCGCCGCGCGATCTTTCCAATACAGGTCGCGTTGCTGATCGCGAACGCGGGCACGTCCATGGTCTGGAGGAGCCGCTCGAAGCCCTGCCGGTCCTCGACGACCTCGAGCATCTCCGCCAGGGTCATCAGCCGGACCCCGTCCAGTTTCTCGGCCACGAACGAATAGAAGTTGTCGCGTCGCTGCTCGCCGTCGGAGACGACGTCGGCACCGGCCGCTTCCTCGAGGCGCAGCACCTCCAGGACGGCTTCGTCGGCCAGGGAGGCGAACTCGTCCTCGCCGATCTCGCCTCGGACCTTCCGCTTTTGGGCGCGGAGCAGCGCTGCCGGCCGCGGCCAGCTTCCGACGACGGTGACGGGCAGCAGGGGTAGCATGCTCACGCCTTGCCACTTTCGAAGAAGTGGAGCCCGACGACGGCCTGGCTCAGCGGCCCGAAGCCGGTCACACGGCCCGGCAGCCACTGCTTCAGTCCTTCCAGGTCCATCATCTCCCGGTGGCCGGGGTTGTCGTAGCTCATCGAGAACAGCACGTCGAGCCACCGCTGCTGCACCGCCGCGGGCATGTCCTGGCGGACGGTGAAGACGCAGTGGTCGAACCGCTCGGTGCTGGCCAGAATCCGGTAGGTCCCCGGATCGATCGTTCCGTCCGACGTCCAGGTGTTCCAGTTCAGATCGAGGAGCGCGGCGACGTCGGCCTCGCCGCGGTCGAGGCAGGTGAAAGCGTCCAGCTCGCCGCCGATGTGGTCGCCGTGCTTGCCGACGAGGACGTCGAAGCGCTTGACCTGGAAGTCGCGCCCCGGCTCCAGTCCGTGGCGCAGGAGGAGGCCCAGGGGAATCAGCGTGGCTTGCGGCGAGTCCTTCGCGCCCACCGCGACAGTTTTGCCACGGATGTCTGCCAGCCCGGCAATGCCGCCGTTCGTCCGAACGATCAGCTGCGACGCCCGGTCGCGGTCGGTGTCGCGCATGGCGATGGCCCGGCACCCGCCGTTCGAGCGCCGCTGCGCGTCGAGCCAGGCCAGCGGCGAGTTCCAGGCGACGTCGATCTGGCGCCGCAGCAGCGCCTCGACCTGCAGCTCGTAGTTGGAGTAGAAGACGGTGTCGATCGGGCAGCCGTTCGCCTCGAAGAACCCGCCGATGATCTCCCAGATGACCGCGACCTTCGGATCGTAGAGCACCGCGCCGACGACGATCGGTTTCGCCATCAGAACAGCTCCATCCCGCAGAGCGCCCGGCCGATGAAGTCGTAGGCCTGATCGGACGTCGGCGCCATGACGATCGCCGCGCGGGCATCGCGAAAGTAGCGCTCCAGTCCCAGGTGCTTGCTGAAGGCAGCCCCGCCGCAGGCCCGCATACCCAGATCGGTGACCCGGACCGCTGCTTCGGACGCGGCGGCTTTCACCTCGAGCACGAGCAAGGTCGTGGTCGGGCCCGGATTCTCGACGGCGTCGATCACGGCGACGAGGTGGGCCCGGGCCTGGTCCGTTGCGATGCGCATCTCGGCCAGGCGCGCTCGCAGAGTCGGCAGGTCGGCGAGCTTGCTGCCGAGGTGCTCGAAGCGGCTGCCGGTCAGGTGGCGCTGGGTCGCCTGCACCGCCGCCTCGGCCAGGCCGATCCCCACCGCCGCGTTGCCGAGCTGAAACACTGGTAGCACGACGCCCAGCATCATCGCAAACCCCTGTCCAGCCGTCGAGAGCGCCCGGTCCTCCCCGACCGCCACGTTCGCCAGGCGCATCGGCGCGCTCGCGTTGCCGCGCATGCCGAGCGCGCTCCAGGGCCCCGCGACGCTCAGTCCCGCGTCCTCGCGCAGGACCAGGTAGAGCATCGTCTCGAGCGGCTCCCTGGCCTCGTTCCAGCGCGTGGAGACGACGTAGCCGTCGGCGTGGCCGGCGGAGGTCACCCAGGACTTCTCGGCGCTGATGGCCACCTGGCCGTTCTGCGCCACGGCCTGGCTGACCGGCGCCCAGAAGTGGCTGCGCGAGCCGCGTTCGCTCCACGCCAGCGTGCTCAGGTGATCGCCCCGAGCCGCGGCGCGCAGCAGGCTCGCGGTCTTCTCGGCGGCGGCGCTGTAGCAGGCGACTCCGCAGAGGTGCATCAGGTAGATCATGGCAGTGGACGCGCAGCGCTGCGCGATCTCGTCCAGCACCGCGCTGGTCACGCGCAGCCCCTGACCCATCCCACCATGGTCGGGCGAGACGGTCAGCCCCAGGAATCCTTCCTTCGCCAGGGCCTCGATCGACTCCGTCGGGAAGACCCCCTCCGCGTCGACGCGGTCGGCCCGCGGGCCAATCTCGCGCTCGGCGATCTGCCTGGCGCGCTCGACGATCGCCGCTTGCTCCGGGTTCAGTCGGTACATACTCCCTCTCTCTTCTCGAGATCATGAGCCAAGCACTTTCATGGTCAGGTCCAGGTCCAGCGCGCTCTGGAACGTGCGGACCAGCGGCGAGGCCGCGAGCGTCTCATCCCAGAGCTGCCGCAGCGCCTCCTCGCTCGCGTCGGAGCCCACGTAGACTTTGACCGCGAGTCGCTCGAGGCCGGGGTGCCCGGTCTCTCCGACGACCCCAAGATAGGTGAGCGCGTTGTTGAGCTGGCCCGACACCACCGCCTCGACGTCGTCGAGCCGGAGCCGTCGCTTGCGCGCGCGGAGTCGCAGGCCGTTGACGACGTCGGCCCCGACGGCGCCAAGGGCGTACTCCAGCGCGGTGATCTGGGCGTAGCGCCCGTCGAACTGCAGCGGCGCGCCCACGACGAAGCAGTGCTGGCGAGCATAGACCGTCGCCTGGCCCTCGACGGTCGCGCGGACGCGCAGGCTCGTGACGTTTGTCGACATCGTCTCCCTAACATGAAGACCGATCCGAAGGATTACCAGCTAGAATACTAAAAGAGCATCGCACGTTCAACAACTATGCACGATGCGCATTCCGACAGGCGGGCCTGCACCGTATCCAGGACAGCGCGGGGAAGGCCAGCTTCGGCCGCAAACGATCCTATTCAGGCTGTCGCGTCCTTGACAGGGATGCGATCATGGGACCGCTCCAGCAGTATTTCATCTGATCGTCGCGGCGAGAGATGAGACGGGTGCCGCGGAGGAGTTTTCTGATGCAACTGGGCTGCAGCACGATCCTGTTCGGAGGTTACCCTCTCGAAACGGCGTTGAAAGGCATTTCCGACGCCGGCTACGCCGCGATCGAGCTCTGCGCGATCCCCAGCATGGCCGATCACCTCTCGGCGGACGAGAGCCCGGCCTACTACCAGCGTCTCCGCCAGGCGGTCGCGGATCGCGGGCTGGCGATCGAGTCCATCGGTGCGAGCACGAACCTGCTCGATCCGGACCGTCGCGCCCGCTTCGTTCGGCTGATCAAGGCCGCGGCGCTGCTCGGCGCCCCGGCCATCACGACCGGCTCGGGCGGCGTGTCTGACGACGAGTCGTCGTACCGCGAGGTCGTCGCGACGATCGCCGAGCTGGCGACGATCGCGGCGGCCGAGGGCCTCAGGATCAGCATCAAGCCACACATCCGCGCCGCGGTGTACTCGACACCCACCGCCCTGCGCTTCATGGCCGAGGTCGATCGTCGCTGGGTCGGGCTGAACTACGACGCCAGCCACCTCTGGCGGGCCAACGAGACGCCCGAGGACTCGCTCGAGAAACTGGCCCCGTACCTCGCGACCGCTCGCATCCGCGACGCGGTCAGCCGCGAGCCAGGCGGCCCGGGGCCGGTCGATCAGCAGATTCCTGGCAACGGGACGATGAACCTGGCGGCGATCGCAGACAGGCTCGCCGCCATCCCGACGCTGTCGTCCACCGTCCTGGAGATCGTCGGGGCAAAAGATCTGCCAGCCGACGAGGTCCAGCGCGTCGTCGGCACGTCGTACGAGCGCCTGGCGGCATTGTTTGCCTGAGCGGCACGGGAGAGTGGGGAGGCAACCCCTGGAGGGTGGCCCTCGGGCCACCCTCCAGGGGTTGCCTCCCCACTCTCCCGTGC
>DATLRG010000635.1:0-4662 GCA_035534795.1 Chloroflexota bacterium | reverse complement strand
CGGGCCGGGCGTGCCCTCGGACGGTGTGCAGGAAGGTGGCGGGAGGGTGGGGTTCGCGTGGTGAATCCCACCCTCCCGCCGCCTTCCCCCTCATCGGCTCAGGGCCAGATCAGCGTGCCGTTGCGGTAGATGCTCTTTTGGATCGCGTCGTCGAAGTAGGTCTGCGGGTCTACTTTCTTGACGATCAGGCCGAAGCTGGCAAAGCCGTCCTGCAGCTTGGACCATTGGTCGACCGTCTGCCAACCGATCCCGTACTGACGCGTCTGAGCGGTCAGGGTGCTCTCTTTTTCGGTGCTCAGCATGTACTCCTGGTGGGCGCGATCCGCGGTCGACGCGTAGCGCATGACGATGTCGGTCGCCTCTTTGGCGTTGTCGAACGCGTAGTAGAGCCCCTTGAGCGCCGCCTTGACGAACCGCTGATAGACGTCCGGCTCCGCCGCCAGCAGGTCGCGGTGGGTCGTCCAGAGCTGGCCCATGACGTCGATGCCGTAGTCGGCCGGATCGATCACGTTCACCGGAAAGCCCATGCGGCGCAGTAGGTCCGGCTCGTTCGACTTGAAGACCGGCAGCACGTCGATCTTCCCGGCGGTGAGGATCCGCACGTCGAAGCCGACCGAGATCTCGCGGATCTTCGACCGGTCGACCTTGGCCTCTTTCAGCATCGCCAGGTAATCGAACGTGGGGGCGATCTTGTACCCGACGGTCTTCCCCTCGAACTTTTTCGGCGAGTCGATGCCGGAGGATTTGAGGGTGGCCAGCGCGTTGTCGCCGGTCTGCGTGAGAACGGCGAGGGAGATGAAGGGCAGCGGCGTCTCGCCGGTCGCGTTCTTGACCAGGCTGGTCGCCGTTTCGGTGATCACCTGGACCTGCTTGGCGGCGAGGAGCTTCGCGTGCTCTCCGTTACCGCTGGAGTGCTTGATGGTCACGTCGAGACCCTGCGTCTTGAAGTACCCCAGGTCGTGGGCAACGTAGACGCCGACGAAGCTGACGTCGGCCTGAGCCTGGTAGCCGGCCATGAACGTCAGCGCCTTGAGCGGCTTCGCGCCCGGCGTGCCGGGGGGCGCGAGCTGTGCCGTTCCGCACGCCACCCCGAGCACCGCCGACGACGCGAGCGCCGACGCGGCGATCAGGAACCGTCGCCGACTGGCGCCGCGTCGTCGCGTCTGTGCTTCTGCAAATTCGTTCATCGATCCACCTGTGTTGAAAGGTTCGACTCGTGCCAGAAGAGGCACCGCCGCTCCAGCGCGTCGGTGATGGCGTAGAGGCTGATACCGATGATCGCCAGGGCGAGTACCGCCGCGGCGAGCGTGGTCATGTCGAAGTTGGCGTTGGCCAGGATAATCACGTGCCCAAGGCCATGGTCGGCGCCGAACCACTCCGCCACGACGGCCCCGATCACGCTCAGCGTCATCGCCACCTTGTAGGCGCTAAAGAGGTAGGGCAGGGCGTGGGGCAGCCGCAGCTCCAGTAGGATCTCTCGCCGCGAGGCATGCAGCGAGTGGAAGAACTCGAGCGCGCGCGGATTTACCGACCGGAAGCCAGTCACGGCGTTCGAGAGAATCGGGAAGAAGCTGATGAGCGCGGCCACCGCGATCTTGGGCGCCGGACCGAACCCGAGCCAGACGATCAGCAGCGGGGCAATCGCGACGATCGGCGTCACCTTGACCACGACCGCGAGCGGAAAGAAGGCACGTTCGGCCCAACGCGCGTGCGCCATCACCAGCGCGGCCGAGAGGGCCCCGGCGCTCGCGACGAGGAGGCCGGCGAAGGCTTCTGCCAGGGTGACGGTGGCCTCGCCCAGAAAGTACTGCCAGCCCCCGACGGCGCGGCCCAGAATCGCCGACGGCGCCGGCACCAGGTAGGCCGGCGTGTGCGTCCAGCGGACCCACGCCTCCCAGACCACGGCCACCAGGATCAAGGCGACGGGCGTTGGCCAGTGATCGCGCAGGGCGCGAGCCACGCCTCCCCGCGAAGGCGTGGCCTCCCCCCCTCGCCCCCTCTCCATCGGAGATGGAGAGGGGGCGGACGGCCTCACCCCGGTCCCCTCTCCATCGGAGATGGAGAGGGGTGCCCGTGAGGGCGGGGTGAGGCCCGTTTCCCTTCGCACGCTTAGTCTCCCATCAGGGCGGCACGGAGCCGCGCTTGCAGATCGAGGAACGCGCGACTCTGTTCCACCGACTCGTCGCGCGGACGCGGCAGATCGATCGGGACGACGTCGTTGACGCGGCCGGGTTGGCCGGTGAGGACGACGACCGTGTCCGACAAAACGATGGCCTCGGCGACGCTGTGCGTGACGAAGAGCACGGTCTTCCTCGTCTGGCTCCAGATGCGCAGCAGCTCGTAGCGCATCGTGCCACGGGTGATCTCGTCCAGGGCGCCGAACGGCTCGTCCATCAGCAAGACCGAGGGGGCGTGGATCAGCGCGCGCGCCAGCGCGACACGCTGCTGCATGCCGCCGGAGAGCTGGTGCGGGTACGCGCCGCGAAACCGCTGCAGCCCGATCAAGTCGATCAGGTCGTCGGTCTGGTACCGGGTCGCCCGGTGGGCGGAGCGATTCACGCGGAGCGGCAGCTCGACGTTTGCCACGACGGTCTGCCACGGGAGCAAGGCGGGGTCCTGGAAGACGAAGCCGATGCTCTTGCGGTGTTGAGCGTCACGCGGCGCGGTGCCGGCAATTTCCACGGAGCCGCGCGACGGCTCGGTCAGACCGCCGACGATGCGCAGCAGAGTCGACTTACCACTGCCGCTCACGCCGATGACGGAAACGAACCGTCCCGGCTCGACCGTCAGGTCCACGTCGCGCAGCGCCTCGATCGGCGGCACCGCGTCGTCGTACACTTTGGATACCTCGCGGACCACGATCGACTGGCCCGGGTCCATCCCGGACTCAGGTGCGTCACCGCGCAGCGGAGTGATCGGCCCGATCCACGCTCTGTTCATGCTCCTATCATAGCAGTCCACGCGCGCCTGGGCCACGATTCCAGAGTGGATCTCAGCAGGGTTGGCTGTTGAGACAGGCGCAGCGCAATCCTCTCACCCACTCACCCTGTCCAAACATTCCCCTAGCCGAATAGCCGAATTGGGCTAGTTGACGTGCTGCCAGTCGTATGGTAAAAGCGTTATCGGTTTGGGAGTCCGCAGCGTGAGACGTCGTGGATGGTTTTTGTCCGCCGCGCTGGCCCTGGTTGTCCTCTTCGCGCTGACCGGGGTCGCCGCCGCGGCTGGGCCGGCGCGCCCGGGGCAGCAGTCCCGTTCGAGCGGCCACGAGCACGCCCGGTCTACCAGGACCGACGTCGCCAACGCGAGCCAGGGCGCGGCGCGCACGACGAGACCGATCGCTCCGTCGAAGACGCTGCAGCCAGCCACTGAAACGGCGCCTGGCACGGTGGTGCTGTCGCGTGCGGACGCCAAGACGCGGGCTCCTCGCGGAAGCACCACCGCGGCGGCCGTCGGGTCGGCACCCGCGTCGGTGAAGGGCCGACCGACGCCCGATGGCCACGTTGGACGCCAGCTGACCGCGACGATCTCGGGAGCGCCGCCGCGAACCCGTCGTGCCGCCGGCCGCGGTCGGCCGGCCGGTGGTCGAGCAGCGCCACGCCCGGGCCGCGCCCGGAGCGGCTCGGGTCAGTCGGCGACGACGACGCCGCGCGCTGCGCCGGACCTGAGCAGAGTGCCGGCGTCAGCCGCGGCCCGGCGGTCGAGCGCCGCGCCCCTCGCGATCCAGCCTCGTCGCGCGACGATGGCGACCGCGGCACCGGCGCTGCCGGCCGCGAGACCTGGGATCGCCGCGCTGGGGCAGCTCGCCGCGTCACGCGCGATCGCAGCGCTGGAGCTGCCGGTCGCGACACGTGCGATCATCGTCGAAGTCACGGCGCCGGCACCGCTGACCGCGGCGATGGACCCCCGCGGCGGCGATCGACCGGTCGGCGACGCGCCAACAGTGCCGGCTCCGCCGGCCGTTCCGAGCGCCCCTGGTACGGCCGGGCTCACGACAGCGCCCGGCGGACCAGGCGGCGCGCCGGGCCCACTCCTGACGCTCGCGACTGCCTTCGCCTTCATTGTCTGGCGCGCACTCCAGCGCCAGACCTTCAGGATGCCCCCGGGCATCGCCCTGGACGTTCTGGTCCCTCCTGGGTGACGTCTGCTCTGATGGCAGGAGTGCGCCACGCACGCTCGCGCTCAGAAACCCCACCATCGAGCAGCAACGTCATCGACGTCGAGTCTTCGCTGCACCATTAGCGCAAGCGCTCGATCAGGAGAAGTTGAAGATTATGCATCAAACAGTGCTGGCGACGCGGCCAGAAGAACGAGAGCGCGGACCTCGGGCTGCGACCACCAATCAGTCGGTCCTGGTCGTCGACGACGATCGAAACGTCCTCGACCTGATTCAGTACATCCTCGAAGCGGAAGGGCTGAGCGTCGTCACGGCCGAAGATGGATACCAGGCGCTGATCCGAGCCCTCTACCGGCGCCCGTCGCTCGTCCTCCTCGATCTTCGCCTGCCCCACCTGAGCGGGGAGATCGTTGCGCGCGTCCTCCGCGATACCTACGCCGAGGCGCTGCCGATCGTCGTGATGAGCGGCAACGGCGAGGTCGAGGAGGCCGCGCAACGGGTCGGGGCCGACGGCTACCTGAACAAGCCATTCACGGTAACAGGGATTG
>DATLRG010000634.1:0-9465 GCA_035534795.1 Chloroflexota bacterium | reverse complement strand
AAGCCGATCACGCCGACGCGATCTCGAGCGGCCTGCCCCACGGCGACCAACGGTCCGGCTGGGTCGGCGATCACGGCGTCCGCGTCGGCAGGAAGAGTCATCTGACGGGTGGTCCGCACGTGGACCTGGCTCAAATCGAGAAAGCGGTCGAGCGAGCTCGGCCCGAGCGTGCGGAGCAAGCCGACCGGACGGTCAGCGCCGATCGACCAGGGAAGCTTGCCGGCCGGTGGATGAATCAGCAGCACGTTTGCCGCCGGCAGCGCGGCCGGCGCGACGCCATCGTACACGACTACGTCTGCGCTCGCCGTGCCGCTGTCGTGATCCGCCACCGACAAGCGGACGCCGGGGGTGAGCTTCAACGCCTGCTCGAGGAACGGATTGCCCGTGGTCAGGAGCAGCACGCGGGTGGACGGGCCGCTTGAGACGACCGCGTCGGCGCGATCGTCGAGGGCCAGCGCATCCGGACCGCTCAAGCGCGCTTCCAGGGTCTGCGCACCGGCGGGCAATCCATCCCAGGTCTCCGCGACGCTGGCGCCGGCGGCGAGGGAATACGCGCGGAGATCGTAGAGCCGACCGTCGGTCCAGAGCCCGATCTGACCGCTCGCGGCGTGGGCACCGTCGTTGGCGACGCGCGCGAGGGCCACTGGCCCGTTGTCGCCGACCGTCACGGCGAACGCGGCGATGGCGACGTTGTCGGCTGGCCCTCCCACGCGGACCCAGGTCACCGCGAAGGGAAGCTGCCCGAGCCGCGTGGCGTCGTCCGTTCCGCCATCGCTGTACACCAGGACGCGAGCGCGTGGATCGTCGACGAGCAGCGGCGCGATCAGGCTGAGTGCCGCCGCCAGGTTGGCGTTGCCATTGGTCGGCCGAGCGGCGTCGAGGGCAGCGTGCAGCGCTCCTTTGTCACCGCTGCGCGCCACGACCAGGCGCGGCTCGTCGGCCATGAGAACGATCGTCATCTGCGCGCCGGGCGGGATCCGGTCGATCGCTTGCCCAATCTGCTGCTTGGCTGCCGAGAAGCGACTGGGCTTGACGTCGGTGGCCTGCATGCTCGCCGAGGCGTCGAGCAAGACGAACGTCTGACCGGACAGGTCGCTTGCCATCAGCCGAAACGGCCGAGCGAGTGACAGCGCGAAGAGGGCGATCGCGGCAAGCTGAAGCGCGAGCAAGACGTGCCAGCGCAGGCGCTGCCAGGGGTGGCTCGCCTGCACGTTGTCCAGGGCCTGACGCCAGAGCAGTGTGCTGCCGATCACCCGCCGACGCCGTCGCGGCCGCAGGACCCACAGCGCCAGAATCGGCAGCGCGAGCAGTCCGGCCAACAATCCGGCGGGATCCAGGAGGCCCACCGATTACTCCAGCAGGCGCGTGCGCCGCAGGAGACGGAGCACGACGTCCTCGATCGACACGTCACTCGACACGCACAAAAACTGTGCGCCGTGTCGATGGCAGAAGGCGGTCGCCTCGTCGGTGAACGAGGCCCGGCGCCGACGGTACTCCTCTCGAACGGCGGCGCTCACGCTGACGGAGACCACTGCCCCGCCCTCGGAGTCGACGAGCTCCCAGTCGCCCACCGCGTCGGGATCGATCTCTTCCGGAGCGAGAATCTGGACGACGTACAACTGGGCATCGGTCGCCAGCACCCGCTTCAGACCGACCTGGTAGCCAGCGGGCGCGAGCAGGTCGCTGAGCACCACGACCATTCCGCGTCCGGGCGTCCGCAGCGCAAACTGCTCCAGGGAACGATTGAGATCGGTCGCGCCGTCTGGACTCACGCGACCGAGAAAATCCCAGACCTTCCAGACAGAGGAGCGTCCACCCACCGCGGGGAGATAGGCGTCGAGACGCTGTCGACTGAACGCGACGGCGACCCGGTCCGTCGATCCCAGCGCGATGTACGCGAGCGCGGCCGCGATCTGGCAGGCCAGCTGAAGCTTCGTCGGCGCGCCGGCGCCCATCGACGACGAACAGTCGAGAAAGAGCGACAGCGTCAGGCTCTCTTCGGCGTGGAAAAGCCGCAGAAACAGCCGCTCCAGCCGAGCGTAGACGTTCCAGTCGATGCGTCGATAGTCGTCGCCGGGCGAATAGGTGCGGTAGTCGCTGAACTCCAGCGACGCTCCGTTGGCGACGGCGCGCCGCGCGCCGCCGACGGGGCCGGCGACGAGCTTGCGCGCCAGGAGATCGAGCGCGTCGAGCCTGCGGAGGAAGGTGGGACTGAGCAGTGAGTCCACTACGTTCGTCCAATCGCGGCCGTTTGCCTCACGATCTCGCCGACGATCTCGTCCGGGCTGATGCCTTCGGCCTGGCCCTCGAAGTTCAGGATCAGGCGATGGCGCAGCGCCGAGGCGGCGATCGCCTCGAGATCCTCGCCCGCGACGTTGTAGCGCCCGTCGAGCAGCGCGCGGACCTGAGAGCCGATCAGCAGCGCCTGCAGGCCGCGCGGGCTGGCGCCGTACCTGACGAACTGCCGGACCGGCTCGGTCGCCAGCTCCGACTCCGGGTGCGTTGCCAGAACGATCGCGACGGCGCGTTCCTCGAGGTGGCTGGCGATCGGCACGGCGCGCGCCACTCGCTGCAGGCGCAGCAGCTCGTCTCCGGTGACGACGGGGTTGACCGTGGGCGCGTCGGGACGAATGGTCTGTCGGCCGATCCGTCGCAAGACGTCCGCGGGCGGGAATGGCACGAGTACCTTGAAGAAAAACCGGTCCAACTGCGCTTCCGGAAGTGGATAGGTCCCCTCCATCTCCAACGGATTCTGGGTTGCCAGCACGAAGAACGGTGCGGGCAAAGGGCGGGTCGCGTCGCCCACGCTGACGGTGCGTTCCTGCATCGCCTCCAGCAGCGCACTCTGCGTCTTTGGCGTCGCACGGTTGATCTCATCCGCGAGGACGACGTTGGCGAAGATCGGTCCCGCCTGGAATCGCAGCGAGCGCTGACCGGTCTCGTCCTCGACGACGACGTTGGTGCCGATCACGTCGGCAGGCATGAGATCGGGCGTGAACTGGATGCGCGCGAAGCGCAGATTGACTGCCCCGGCCAGCGTGCGCACGAGGAGCGTCTTCCCCAGGCCGGGGACTCCTTCCAGCAGCACGTGGCCGCCGCCGAGCAGGGCGACGAGCACGTCACGGATGACCTCTCGTTGCCCGACGATCACCTTGGCAATCTCCGTCTCCAGCGCGGTCGCTCGCGCGACAAACTCCCGCACCGCCGACTCGCCGACGTCCATCGCCGAATCTAACATCACTGGCCACTTCCCTCCTCCAGGCCGACGAAATACTTGCGCACGAGGTCGCGCACTTCCGGCGGCAGCGAGCCGCGGTCGACGTGCTCGCGGGCGCTCTGCGCGTATTGGCCGATCACCTGCTGATACGGTACTTCCGACCCCAGCGCGGGGCCAGCCGGCCCCGTCTGTTGGAGCGACGGACCGGCGCCGGCCTGGCCCGGCACGAAGACCTGGTCGCCCGGGGTCGTCTTTCCGGGCTCGGCCGCGCGCGTCCCACCGGACGCGGCTCGCCCGCCGGTCCCGCCGGCCCGGGTCCCGGTGCCGTCACCGGCTCCCGCGCCCTGGCCCGGTCCGGCTCCCTGCCCGCTTCCGGTGCCCTGGCCGGTATCGCCTGCCGCGCCACCACTCTGGCCGGCGCCAGACCCGGTCTGATCCGCACCCGAACCGTTCGGGCCGGCGCCGAGTCCAGTTTGACTCGCCGCGGTGCCCGCCTGCCCCGCGCTCGCCTGGCCCGGCTGACTGCCCTGACCCGCACCGGTTTGACTTCCTGGCACCGATGCCACCCCACTGACCGTCCCCCGCGCTTGCTCCAGCCCGGCGATGGTTTGTTGCGCGGAAGCTGTTACCTGGGTAGCGGCTAGCTGCTGACTCAGGTTGGACTGGGCCGCGCCAAGCTGCGCCCCCGCTTCTCCGAGGTCGCCCTGCTGGACCGCCTGCGCGGCGGCACGCAGCGATGCAGACGTCGCGGCCGCATCGGGGCTGGACGACGCGCTCGTCCCGGCGTCGGCCGCGTTCTGAAGCGCACGGCCAACCGCCGCGCGCTCCGCCGGTGTGAGCCTGGCGAGCGCCGCTTGCAACGCCGCGCTCGCCTTCGCCAGGCTCGCCGAGTCCCTGGTGGCCAGCGCGTTGCCGAGCGGGCGCGTCGCGGCGTTCTGCTGCAGCGCGGCGGCTTCGGCGCCGAGCGCCGCCGCTGCCTGATCGCCGCCTGATGGAATCTGCGCGCGCACGCTCTGTTCGGTCTTCGAGATTGCCGCGAGAGCGCTCGGGGCGTCTTTGGCCTGGCCGAGCTGCTGGGCCAGCTCTCTCACCGCCTGATCGAGCTGGGCCTGATCGAGAGCCGGTTGATTGTCCTCGGCCGGCTTCGGAACGGTCAACGCCTGGACCTGCTGTTGTGCTGTCCGAATTCTAGCTTGTTCGGCCTGTTGCTGACGTAAGATCTCGGTCATGGGATTCGGAGCCAGCAGAGCGATGGCGCACATGACGGCGACGACGGCGAGCGCGATCACCTCTCGCCGGGCCGGCCGTGGCTGGAGCGAGGCCGGTCCGGCGAGCCGCAGCCGCGCGAGCGCATCGGCGCGCTGGAGCCGAGCGAACGACTCGTCTCGGTCGCGCAGCTCCCAGGCGGTCACGACGCGGTCGGCGAGGCCGGCGACGCGATCCGCGCTCGAGGCCGCGCGGCGAGCTGAGACGGGCACGGCCAGTCCAATCAGTGCCGCGCCAACGACGCAGACACCCAGAAGCCTCGCGGCGACCGCGCTGGCATCCGCCCACGGTGTCAGCCGCCCGACGACCAGCGCGAGGACCGCGGCCGTCAGGCCGACGATCACGCCACGGAGCGACCAGCGGAGACACCGTGCGAGCCGCAATTGTCGCCGCCACGGCGCCAGAGTGTGGACGATTGTCGCGGCGGTTGCCGTGGTTGCGATCATGGGCGACGCCGGCGGAGCTGCCGCGTGGGTTGAATCAGGTAGGACGCTAGCCCGAGCGCGACGCACGCGATCAGCACGTCGATCAGGATATGAACCTCCCAGAGGGCCAGGTGGAGCTGGCTCAGTCGCGGGACGGTCCGCGCAAAATACAGCGGTAGCGGCAAGACCGGGAATCCGACATAAGGAGAGTTGCCGGCGCTGAGCAACGACGCCAACGCGGTGATCGGGCTGACGAAGGCGGCGAGCGGTGCCGGGCCGCTCGCGCCGCCCTGGAAAACGGGCGCGAAGCGAGCGAAGACGAACAGGCCGACCGTCTGGAAAAACACCACGCCGTAGGCGACGGCGGTCACGATCTGGACGCGGTGGAAGATCGCAGAGAGGAGCACTGTCACCGCGGAAATCGCGAGGGACGTCGCGAAACAGAGCAGCATCACCAGCGCGATGGAGAGTGGAGCGACGCCGCCGAAGAGCAGCACCAGGCTGAAGACCGGCAGCGACGCCCAGAGCAGGAGCAGGACGAAGGCCATCGTCGCGAGGTACTTGCCCAGAACGATCGCGGGCGCCGAGAGGCCGGTGCAGAGCAGGAGATCGAACGTCTGATGCTCGCGCTCGCCGGCGAGCGCCCCCGACGAAAGGGCGGGTGTGAGGAAAATCAGCAAGGCGAGCTGGAAGCCGGCGAGGGTGCTGAAGATCTGCATCCCCTCGGCGGCGGGGTTGTTGTTGCCATACGAATACGCGGCGAGCGTCGCCATCTGCTGCGCTTGTCCGTAGGCGGCGTTAGCCAACAGGCCGACGTAGAGCGTGAGGATCACCGGCGTCCGCCAGCCGCGCATCCGCGACTTGAACTCCTTCAGGACGATTGCCAGCACCTTACGCTCCTTCCTGCTCGCCAGTCACCTCGAGGAAGAGCTCCTCGAGACCGCGAGACCGCTTGCGGAACTCGACCACCGGCAACCCGGCTTCGACCAGCGAGCGCAACAGTGCCGCGACGTCGCCGTCGTCGCCGGTCAGGTCGGCGACGACGCCCTCTGACCCAACCTCCACGCGGCTCACCCCCGGCCGCTGGCGCAGATGATCGGCGACTGCCTCGGCCCGTTCCAGAACGCGGATGACGACCGACTGGCCGACCTCCGCCTGGGCGAGAACGTCGGCGACCGGGCCGTGAACGAGCATCTGCCCATGGTTGACGATGCCAAGGTGTGTACACAGATCGGCCAGCTCGGGTAGGATATGCGAGCTGACCAGGATCGTTTTGCCCATCTTTTGGAGCTCGCGCAGAATCTCGCGCATCTCGACGCGAGCGCGTGGGTCCAAACCCGAGGCCGGCTCGTCGAGGAGCAGCACCTCCGGATCGTGGACGAGGCACCGGGCGAGCCCCAGGCGCTGCTTCATGCCGCGGGAGAGTGTGTTGACGAACGCTTGTCGCTTGTCGACCAGATCGACGAGCTCGATCAGGTCGTCGATCACGCGCTGTCGATGGCTGCGCGCCACGCCGTGACTGTGCGCGTAGAAGTCGAGGTACTCGACAACCGTAAGGTCGCCGTACACGCCGAAGAAGTCGGGCATGTAGCCCACCTTCTGACGCACCGCGCGGGGACGCTGGATGACCGATTCGCCGCCGACCCAGGCCTCGCCGGACGTCGGTGCGAGCAACCCGGCAAGAATCCGCAGCGTCGTCGTCTTGCCCGCGCCGTTTGGCCCCACGAACCCAAAGATTCCGCCCGATGGCACCTCGAACGTGACGTCTCGGACCGCTGGAAAGCTCCCGTAGCGCTTGTTGAGCTGGTGAACCTTGACGCTCACGGCGTTCCCGTCGCGATCAAGCTGACCGAGCTGATGGGGACCGAGCCGTCCGGCGACGAGAGGCGAAGTCGGACCGCGCCCGTCGGGCTGACGTAGCGCGTTCCCGGCAGGTCGCCGAGAGAGATGTCGTATTCACCGCCAGCGGAAACGGCCACGGCCCGCGCGACTGACACCTGGGAACCGCCCACGGCCGGCATGAACGGCGGCGGGACCGGTACGGCGATTGGGCCACCCTGCACCGGCCGGCTGGGCGGGATGCTGGTCGGAGTGCTGTGTTTGATCGACGAGGGCGTCACCGGTTGCCACGTGCCCGTCGACCAATCGAACACCGCGGCAGCGAACGGCACGCTGCCCTGGATCGTATTGTTGAACGTCGCGACATGAAAACCGAGCGACTGCAGGCGATCAGGCGGTGGCGCGGAGAACTCCAGCGCGACGGCGTCGCGATCGAGGTTCAACCCGGTCGGTCCGGTGAAGACCGGCGACGCGCCGCTGACGTCCAGGATGCGACCCGGAATCAGCCCGGGCCCGACGTCGAACGCGCCGGTCAGGTCGAGGCTCAGCGGCTGGGTGATGAGGTCGAGGGCGGGACCAGGAACTGGCTGGCTCTCCCGACTGGTCGGGACCAGACGCTGATCGCTCCAGCCGGCGAAGTAGATCGGCGGCGAACCGCGGCCGCCGATGCTCGCCGGGGCCTGCGCCCAGGCGACGAAGACCGGCTGCTTCCGCGCGGCGTTCGGGTCACGCGCTGCACCCGCGCCCTGGTTCGTCGACTGAAAGTTGTAGACCTGAAAGATGCCCTTGGGCCCGTTGAGGTTTGGTGCTCCGTTGACGCTCAGATCGAGATCCACCTTCGCCGAGCTGCCGACGGGCAGCACGCCGAGATGCACCACGCTGTCGCCGGCCAGCACGATACAGTCGGCGAGCGCAAAACGCGTGTGGTTCGTGACGGTCCCGCGCAGGTGCTGACCTTCCGGACGAAGGACCGCGTCGATCTGTCCGGCGTTGTCGACCGCGTGGCGCAGCCAGACACCGCGCAGGGCCCACGGCGCCGCCGACGAGAGGGCGATCGACTGCTGGTGGTCGCCTTCCTGGATGGTCATGCCGAGCGGATCGGCTTGAGGGCCGGCCGACCCGCCACCCATTCCGCCAGAATAGGGAGACGGGAGGGTCAAGGGAAGCGACGGCGAGTCGATCGTCAGTTGATCGTCGGCGTTGCCGGGCGCGAACGTGCCAATGGCGCTGACGGCGGAGGCAGGCCCGCCCGGCACGAGGCGTACGAGTGACACGGTGCTCGCGATCAGGTCACTGCCGCGGGCACGCTGTGCGATTCCGTACGTGCCGACGGTGAAGGCGATCGCGATCACGGGGACCGTGATCCAGCCCAGGTCACGGCGTCGAAGTCGCCCCAGCGCGACGTAGCTGACCACGCCGATCAGGAGGATGTAGCCGATCAGCAGCCACGCCAGGGTGTCGAGGGACGGGGGATCGAGGGACGGAAAGTTGGACAGCGCGTTCGAGAGCTGCGACAGGAACGGCAGACGCGGATCGCCCTGCTGGTTGGGCTGCCCAGTCAGCGCTCCGCCGGCGGGCAGCGCTTCGGCGAACACCGCCTGCCAGAGCTGACCGACCTCGCTCCACGACGCGAGCGGGTCCGCCATGAGGTCGGCGGCGACGTAGGCGACGCGTCCGAGGCCGCGGTCTGCCACGACGACCAGGGGCAGCGAGCCGCTGGCCGCGAGGGCCTGGCCATCGCGAAGAGTGGCCTGGCTGAGGTCGAGCGGGCCGGTCGGGCCGGCGGTGAGCGACGCGAACCGCGCCAGAGCTTCGGACGCGTCGCTCGGACCGTCGGCGGTGAGCGCAACCGGCAGCAATCCATTCGGCAGCGGCGACAGCGTGCGCCGCCAGTCCCCACCGCCGACTGCCACGAGCGTTCCGCCCTGGGCCACCCACTCCGCGATCGTCTGCCGCTGCGCATCGCTCAGATCGGCGGTTGGAAAGTCGTCGACGATGAGCAGGTCCAGGCTGCCGAGCATTTCCGGACGGCCGGGAAACGAATCGGCGTCGAGCCAGACCGGCACGACCGCTCGCCGACGGCCGGTCGCCAGGGAGCCCAGGCCGCGGGCGGCCGTCCGTGGCTGGGCTGAGAGGATGCCGACGAGGAGCTGATTGGTTTCGAGGAGCGTGGGCGCCACCGTCTGTTGCGCCAGGGTGTCCTTCTTGTCGACGAGTTTTACGGTCACGTTCTGCGACCGGCTGTCGAACGGAACGCTGAGCTGGACCAGCTTGTGGGAGTGCCGGGGCAGACTCGCCGACGCGACGTACTCGGTGCGGTACGACGATGGACCCTTGCCGTAGAGACTGGCGCCGGTGCCGGCATCGACGACGATCTGGGCGTCCAGATCCGCGCCGTCGTTGGTCAGGTCCACGTTCAGCGGCAGCCAGTCGCCCGGGCGAGTCCAGCCGTCCAGGCCGGGCGTTACCTTCATCGTGACCGGCGACGCGGCGGTCGCGGCAGGCGCCAGCGCCGTCGCCAGTCCGATGGCGCACCCCAGCGTCCAAATCAGCCGTAAGATGCGCCAAAACGGGCTGTGGCCGCGCGCGCGTCTCATGCTGCCCCCCACGTGCCCGGTCCGCCTGGTGGATTATCAGGGGAGGTATCGGGGTAAAGCTGTTGGAAAGTTTGCCCGTCGGGCAAACTTTCCAACAGCTTTACCCCGATACCTCCCCTGA
>DATLRG010000633.1:0-8322 GCA_035534795.1 Chloroflexota bacterium | reverse complement strand
GAACGCTGCTACCGATCTGCCAGTTCGTCACGTTTGAGTTTTTGGACGGACAGGCGAAGCGGCTCGAAGGTTTTCCTCTTGACGAAGGAGCGCGGATCAGCGGACTGATTCGTGGCGAGCGTTTTGAAACGTCGGATTCGTACAGTTTTCCAACGTCGGTGTAAGAGAGATGTCGTACACGCTCTTCTTCTACCCGGCCGGCCTGTTCACGGTCATTCTTGGTGCCGTCCACTTCTTCTTTCCGGTCTTGCTGGATTTTCGGAACGCGATCCCACGGCGCGGCTCCTCGCTGCAGCCCTTTCGCCTCGGGCCCATTCGGTATGGCACCGAGCGACGCGACGTTCACGGGATCGCCTGGGTGATGAACCACGCCGCGAGTTACGTGCTGGTGAGCCTCGGCGTGCTGGATTTGTTCTGGCCGCTCTGGCTTCGCGGCCCCGTCGGCGCGCTGCTCTGCCTCTGGATCGCCGGCTGGTGGTTTTTGCGCGCTGGATCGCAGCTCTACCTGGGCAGGCGCCGTGGAGACTGGCTGATCCTGGCTGGCTTCGGAGGCTTCGGCGTCCTTCACCTGGCCGGCGCGGTGTTGAGATGAATGAGATCGCCCACCGGCCGTGGCCACGGCCGAACGGCCCGTGGGTCATGGCGCAGCGCTGGCACGATTTGCTCTTTGCCCACTGGCCGGTATCACTCGATCAAATCCGGCCGCTGGTGCCGACCGGGCTCGAGATCGACACCTACGGCGGTCAGGCCTGGGTCGGCGTGGTCCCATTTCGGATGACCGGTGTCACTCTTCGCCGGATGCCGCCCCTGCCCTGGCTCTCCGCCTTCCCCGAGCTCAACGTGCGCACCTACGTCACGGCGGAGGAGAAGCCGGGCGTGTGGTTCTTCAGTCTGGACGCGGGCAACGCCCTGGCCGTTGCCCTGGCGCGCCGCTGGTATCATCTGCCGTACTTCCACGCGCGGATGACTTGCGCCTCGGCCGACGGCTGGATTGAGTACGTGAGCGGCCGCATCCACCGAGGGGCATCACCCGCCGAATTCCGCGCTCGGTATCGGCCCGTTGGCGAAGCGTTCTCCGCACCAGCAGGTTCTCTGGACGACTGGCTGACTGCGCGGTACTGCCTGTACAGCGCGGGTCCGCGGCAGCGGCTCTATCGCGCCGAAATTCACCACGCACCCTGGCCGCTCCAGCGCGCGGAGGCGCAGATCGACGTCAACACCATGACCGCGCCAGACGGCATTCCGTTGCCCGACACGGCGCCACTCCTGCACTTTTCGCGCCGGCAGGACGTCGTCGTCTGGTCTCCCGCGCAGGTGATCTGGTAAGGCAGCGCGATGCCGTCTGGACCACGAAGGCAGCCCGACGCGATGCTATAATGGGCGGCGAAGATCAACCAGCGAGGAGATTCATGGACGTCGCCAAGGCCACCAACTACGATTCCTTGCTATCCCGCCGGGCGCGGCTGGAGTTGCCAACCCCTCGCATGACCCGGACCGCCGGCACGGCGAACGAACCCGCGCCGCTTTACCTGTTCGGGGGCGGCTTTCCGGACCCGGCCTCGTTCCCCTACCAGGGACTGGTCGAGGCGACCCAGGACGTGCTGCAGCACGAGGGCGCCGAGGCGCTGGCCTACGGGCACCCGCGCGGCTACCTGGGACTGCGCGAGTTGGTCTGCGAGAAGACGCGCTACTACGAAGGCTTCGACATTTCGGTTGACAACGTCCTGATCACCAACGGCTCGTCGCACGCCCTGGCGATGGCTTGCGATCTTCTCGTCGACGTCGGCGATACGGTCGTTACCGAGGCGCCGACGTTTTCCGGCACGCTCCACAACTTCCGTCGCTATGGCCCGCGGATCATTGGCGTCTCGATGGATCATGAGGGCATCCGGACCGACGAGCTCGAGGAGCGGCTGAAGGAGCTGGCACGCCAGGGCCGCAAGGCGAAGCTGATCTACACGATCGTCAACTTCCAGAACCCCGCCGGCATGACGCAGTCGCACCGTCGACGGATCGAGCTCCTCGACCTCGCCGAGAAGTATGACACGATGGTCCTCGAAGACGATGCCTACGGCGAGCTCCGCTACGACGGCGAGCCGGTGAAGTCGCTGTTTGGCCTGGACGACAACGGCCGCGTGCTGCGCAGTGGGACGCTCTCGAAGATCCTCGGGCCGGGCGTTCGGCTCGGCTGGCTCCTCGCCCCGAAAGACTTACTGCCGAAGGTCGCGCAGTTCAAGGCGGACGGCGGCACGAACCCGTACGTCAGTCGCGTCGCGACGTACTACATGCGGAAGCACATGCACGAGCACGTGCAGGAGCTGCGGGGTATCTATCGCCAGAAGCGCGATCTCATGCTCGAGCGACTGCGTGCCGGCCTGGGGGATAGCGCGGAGATCAGCCAGCCCGAAGGCGGTTTCTTCGTCTGGATTCGCCTGCCGGAGGGCACGGATCCCCAGAAGCTGCTCGATCTGGCGGCGGCCCGCCGCGTCGTCCACGTGCCAGGGTCGAATTTCTTCCCGGCCGGCGATACTGGCTTCGACCACATCCGCCTGGCTTTCAGTTATGCGAGCCTCGACGACATCCGCCAGGGCGTCGATCTGCTCTGCGAAGCGATCAAAGAAGCCCGGTAAGAAGTGCGATCAAGGCCGGTGTTTGCACGCGCTGTGCGCGTGTAAACACCGGCCTCATCACCCCTCACGCGTCGATTCAGTCCGCGTGACGACGACCAGGTATTGACTGGTGCCGAGCGGCGTGACGGCGTGCGCGGGCTCGCCGGCCCGGGTGAAGAGGGCCGTAACTTCCTCGGGGCGCATGCGGTTCGGGCGTCGGTCGTCCTGCTCCGGCAGCCATTCGACGACGGCGATTCGGCCCCCGGGGCGCGTGGCGCGGATCATCTCGCGCACCAGAGCGAGTCGGTCGTCGAGGTCGTGCAGCACGAGAGAGCAGACGGTCACGTCGACGACGGCGTCGTCGAGTGGCAGGCGCTGCCCATCGCCGCGACGGACCTCGATGCCAGGGATGCCCGCCGCCTCGGCCCTCGAGCGGACCAGATCGAGCATCGCCGGCTCGAGGTCGATGGCGCAGACGAGGCCGTTCGGCGCGACCAGCGTGGCAGCAGGTAAGGTGAAAAAGCCAGGGCCGCAGCCCACGTCGACGACGGTCTGGCCTGGCGCGAGGCCCAGATCGGCCAGGGTCTCCTCGGCCGGCGGCGAGCCCCGTCGCTCCGGTCGCAGCATCTGCTCGATCCAATCACTGTCGTAGCGCGGCATGGATGCGTCTCCAGGTTTACAGTCTGCGCGACGAAGCATATCATACTTAAGTGTGGCCGGCCGGCGTGTCGCGCCGCCGAGACGAAGGTTCGGGGGTGTTCCCGACGATCCAGACGAGGAGGGTTATTCGTGAGTGACCAGAAGCCACCCGTGACGACGACTGACGCGGGGATCCCGGCGCCGAGCGACGAGTACTCGCTCTCGGTAGGGCCAAACGGACCCCTGCTGCTCCAGGACCACTACCTCATCCAGAAGATGGCCCAGTTCAATCGTGAGCGTGTGCCCGAGCGCGTGGTACACGCCAAGGGAAGCGGTGCGCACGGCTTCTTCGAGGTGACCGCGGACGTCACCCCGTGGACGAAGGCGGCTTTTCTGAACGAAGTGGGAAAGCGGACGCCGGTTCTCGCCCGTTTCTCGACCGTTGCCGGCGAGCTCGGCTCGGCCGATACCGTCCGCGATCCGCGCGGCTTCGCCGTCAAGTTCTACACCGAGGAGGGCAACTACGATCTGGTCGGCAACAACACGCCGATCTTCTTCATCCGCGATCCGCAGAAGTTCCAGGACTTTATCCATTCGCAGAAGCGCCTGCCAGATACCAACATGCGCAGCAACAACATGATGTGGGACTTCTGGTCGCTCTCGCCGGAGGCGATGCATCAGGTCACCTTCCTGATGAGCGACCGGGGTATCCCGCGGACGCTGCGGAACATGAACGGCTACGGCAGCCACACGTTCATGTGGATCAACGCCAGGGGCGAGAAGGTCTGGGTCAAGTACCACTTCAAGACCGAGCAGGGGATCGCGAACTTCACCGCTGCCGAGGGGAAGGCGATGACGGCGGAGGACCCGGATTACCACCGGCGTGACCTCTTCGAGTCGATCAGGAAGGGGGATCATCCGTCGTGGCGGGTCGACGTGCAGATCATGCCGTTCGACGATGCCTGGACCTACCGCTTCAACCCCTTCGATCTGACCAAGGTCTGGCCGCACGCCGACTACCCGTCGATCACCATTGGGCGAATGGTGCTCAATCGCAACCCGGAGAACTTCTTCGCGGAGATCGAGCAGGGCGCGTTCGAGCCAGCGAATATGGTGCCGGGCATCGGGCCCAGCCCGGACAAGATGCTGCTCGGGCGGTTGTTCAGCTACCCCGATACCCATCGACATCGGATCGGCCCCAATTACCTGCAACTTCCGGTCAACCAGCCACGGGTCGACGTCCACAGCTACAACAAGGACGGCGCGATGCGCTACCAGCACAACGGCAACCAGCCGGTGTACGCGCCGAACAGCTACGGCGGCCCGAAAGCCGATCCCGAGCGGTACGGCGATCCCGGCTGGCCAGTCAGCGGCGAGATCATGCGCAGCGCCTATCAGCCGCACGCCGAGGACAACGATTACGTCCAGGCGGGCAACCTCTATCGCAACGTTCTCTCGGAGACCGATCGGGCCCACCTCGTCGGCAACGTCGTCGGCCACATGGGCCAGGACGTCGAGCGCGCGGTCCAGGAGCGGGCCCTTCACCATTGGCGGCAGATCGACCCGGACCTGGGCGCCCGCATCGCCAGGGGCCTCGGCCTCGAAGACGCCGTCAAAGGCCCCGTCAGGCGCTGACCCGCCAGCGCGTGCCGGTTGTGACCAAGGGAGAAGGGTTTGTGGAACTTCTGGTGGTGACCGGGTAGCAGCGCAGGGCTTGTCGAGCCAGACCCGCGCTTTCCACCCGGCCACCACCAGAACATCCACCGACCCTTCGTTTGTTCGCTTGGTCGTGCCTTGCGCTTCGGCGGTCATTGTGCTATATGGTTGGTGTGGTCGTATCACACCTTCCGTGGTGCCGTGCGTGAAAGCCGCTGCGCTGAATTGACACGCGATGCAGCAGCGGCTTCCCGGTGCGAGGGGATCCATGGCCTCCGAGAATCGACCTCCCAAGAAGAGTTCCTCTGATCACTTGCCTGGACCGCGGATCCCAGCGTGGGCGTGGTGGGTCGTCTTTCTGGTGCTGCTCGCCTGGAATGCCGTCACGTTCTTCGTGCCGCGCGGGCCGGCGACGATCCCCCTCTCCTATTCCGCGTTTCTCCAGCAGGTCCAGACGGGCAACGTCGCGAAGCTGACGATTGACGGTCAGAACGTGGACGGTCAGCTCAAGCAGGCGATACCGGTGCCGGGAGCGACGCCGGTGCCCGCGGCGACGCCCGGCCAGAAGACCGCTCCGCCAGCCTCCGATCGCTTCAGCACGACCATCCCTTCAATTGACAATCCCACGCTGCTGCCGTTGCTCGAGAAGGAGGGCGTGCAGGTCACCGCGGTCGACACCTCCGGTGACTCCTGGCTGCTGACGCTGCTCGCGAACGCACTGCCGACTCTCTTGCTGGTCGGGCTCATGCTCTACCTGGGGCGGCAGATGCAACGCGGCCAGCAAAACGCGCTGGGTTTCGGTCGCAGCAAGGCGCGCCTCTACCAGGCCGAACGACCGCCGATCACCTTCGCCGACGTCGCGGGTGAAGACGAGGCCAAGGCCGAATTGGCCGAAGTGGTCGGATTTCTGAAGAACTCGACGCGGTATCACCGAGTCGGCGCGCGGCTCCCGCGTGGCATTCTGCTGGTGGGACCACCGGGGACGGGGAAGACGCTGCTGGCTCGGGCCGTCGCCGGCGAAGCGCACGTCCCGTTCTTCAGCATCAGCGGCTCCGAGTTCGTCGAGTTGTTCGTCGGCGTCGGGGCGAGCCGCGTGCGGGACCTGTTCGAGCAGGCCAAGCAGAACGCGCCGTGCATCGTGTTCGTCGACGAGATCGACGAGGTCGGGCGGCAGCGGGGTGCGGGCCTGGGCGGCGGGAACGACGAGCGCGAGCAGACGCTCAACCAGTTGCTCGTCGCGATGGACGGCTTTGACGAGCGTCTGGAGGTCGTGGTGCTGGCGGCGACGAACCGGCCAGACGTGCTGGATCCGGCGCTTCTGCGCCCGGGCCGCTTCGACCGGCAGGTGACCGTCGGGTTGCCGGATCGCGCGGGGCGGGTACAGATTCTCCGGGTCCACGCGCGCGGAAAGCCAGTGAGCCAGAGCGTCGACTTCGAGAGACTGGCGCGCAGCACGCCCGGGTTCTCCGGCGCCGATCTGGCCAACCTCGTCAACGAAGCAGCACTCATGGCGGCGCGCGACGGCAGGACCGAGATCGAGATGTCCAACTTCGAGGGCGCGCTCGATAAGATCATCCTCGGAGTCGAGCGTCCCCACCTGCATTCTGAAGAGGAACGGCGCGTGGTGGCGTATCACGAGGCAGGCCACGCGCTGGTCGCCGTCTGCACGCCGGGGGCCGATCCCGTCCAGAAGGTCACCATTATTCCGCGCGGGCGCTCGCTCGGCGTCACCGAGCAGGTCCCAACCGACGATCGGCTGAACTACCCACGCAGCTACCTGCTCGGGCGACTCGCCGTCCTGCTGGGCGGGCGGGCCGCCGAGGAGGTTGTCTTCGACGAGCCAACCACGGGTGCCGAGAACGATCTCGATCAGGCGACGAAGCTGGCCCGGCGGATGGTTGGTTCGTGGGGAATGGTCGAGAGCATCGGGCCGGTCCACTTCGACGACGGGTCCGGCAACGTTTTCCTCGGCCGGGATCTCGTCCAGGGCCGCAGCTACGCCGAACAGACCGCGGCCAGGCTCGATCAAGCGGTCGCCGATCTGCTCGAGCAGGCGAGAGCGCAGGCAACGTCGGTGGTGACCAACCACCGATCCGCGTTGGACGAAATCGTCGTCCAGCTCCTCGAGCACGAAACGATCGGCGGCGACGAGGTCCGTCGGATCGCCGGCGTATCAGGCCCGCCAGCGCGCCAGACCATCCGAGCTTAGAGATCGACGATTGATCCGTCTTCGGCGAACTGGATCTGGAAGATACTGTCCTCGCGGTAGGGGTGGGAGCGCAGGAAGTCTTCGTTCAGCTCGACTCCCCAGCCCGGCCCTCGCGGGACTTGCATGTAGCCATCCTCGACGACCTCGACCGGCGTCGTCAGAATCTGGTCGCGGTCGGGGCCGCCAGACGTCTCCTGAATCAGGAAGTTAGGCGCGACCGTATCCAGGTGCAGGCAGACGACCGTCGAGAGCGGCGACAATGGGTTGTGCGGGGCGATCGAGACGAAGAACGCCTCGGCCATCGCGGCGATCTTGTGTGTTTCCATGATTCCGCCCACGGTGCAGATGTCGGGCTGGACCACGTCCACGGCTTGACGAGTCAGCAGATCGCGGAACGGGTAGCGGCTGAAGAGACGCTCGCCGGTGGCGACGGGGATGCGAGCAGCGCGTCGAATCTCGGCCATCGCTTCGGGGTATTCGGGCAGGACCGGCTCCTCGAAGAAAAGCACGCCGTACGGCTCGATGCGCTTCGCCATCTCCATCGCGTTGACCGGGTTCAGGCGGCCGTGGCCGTCGATCGCGATGCCGAAGTCATCGCCAACGGCTTCGCGGACAGCCTTCACCTTGGCTTCGACTCTCTTGCCGTGGGCGACGTCGAAGCCGGGTCCGCAGCCGTCGAAGGGGCAGAATTTCAGAGACCGCCAACCTTTTTCCTTTAGCCGGATTGCCTGCTCGGCACACCGCTCCGGGCTATCGCCGCCGATCCACGTGTAAACGCGCACCTTGTGCCGGTATTGTCCGCCAAACAATTCATAGACGGGCACGCCGAGGGCCTTTCCCTTGATGTCCCACAGCGCGTGCTCGACGCCGGAGAGCGCCCCGCAGAGGACCGGGCCGCCGCGCCAGAAGGCGTGTCGGTAGATCACCGACCAGAGCTTCTCGATCTCGAACGGATTGGCGCCAATCAGGTAGCGGTCCAGCTCCTGAATGGCTCCGATCAGCGCCTTCTCCTTCCCGGAGCAGGCCGCCTCGCCGATGCCAATGACGCCCTCGTCGGTGTGAATTTTAACGTAGACGTAAATGCGGCGCCCGATCGTCGCCGGTAACGTCTCGACCTTGCTGATCCGCATGACTTTCCTCTTGTCGTTCCCCGGGAGGGAAGGGGAAGCGGGGTGAGAGGCATGGCCCGCGGGCCACGCCTCTCACCCC
>DATLRG010000632.1:0-9833 GCA_035534795.1 Chloroflexota bacterium | reverse complement strand
CTCTGCCGTCGAGCAGCGCGTTGGTGAGCTGGTCGATCGTCTCCACGGCGTGCAGGACGATGGCGGTTGCCTGGCGCTGGACCGGTCCAAGGCGTCGGCCCGGGGCGAGCGCGACTTGCACCGCCGCCATCGCCGGTTCGTTCACCGGCTGGCCGATCTGGCTGCCCAGCCAGACGTAGACCTCGCGAACGCCGTCGACCCGATCGCAAATTTGCTGGGCAAGCTGGAAGCTGAGGACGTTGTACAGCTTGCCGACGTGACTGACCGGATTCTTGCCGGCCGCGGCCTCGGCCGAGGCTGGCCGGTTCAGCGAGATCACGCCATTCACACGGTTCCCTCGCCCGACTTCGCCGGAATCGCCAGCTTCGGCCGACGTCCCGAGAAGGCTCAGGTAGACGCCGGCGGCCTGGGCGCCGGGTGCGTCGAGGCTGTTGAGATTGAGATCGAGCAACGGCGGGCGGACGCTCAATCCGTCCAGGTACGCCATCAGCGCCCGCGCGGCTTCCGCCTTCCGCCGAAAGTACTGATTCTCACTGGTGATGCAGCTCGCCAGGAAGGGCATGGCGATGGTCAGGCGGTGGTGGGTCTCCGTGCGAAAATCCATCACCTTGACGTCCTCGCCGGTGTCCGGGAACTCTCCCTTGAACTCGGCGCCATTCAGATAGCGCGCGGTGGCCAGGACCAGGCGCTCGGTGGCGGTGAGAGGCGCGTAGCCGACCGCGGCAGAGGTGTCGTTGGCCGGCGCCGGCGCGACGCCGGGCTGGACGGTCCGCTGCAGCTCGGGCGAGCCGGACCGCAGCTCGGACTGACAGACGACGTCGCGGTCCAGCTCGACCCGGGGCAGATTGGCCAGAAGCCAGGAGCGCGCGGCGTCGCGGACGATCGCATCGACCGGAATCGGCGTGCCGTTCCAGGTGAACGTGGCGCGGTCGCCGAAGATCAGACGCATCGGCGCGACGAGTCGGCCGCCGCCAAACCAGCGCTCGGTCGAGCCGGCGGCGAGGAGGCCCTTATCCAGGTTGAAGTGGAGCACTCGGCCAACCCGGCGACGGTATTCCTGGGCAAGCTCGACGGCCGCGCGCTCCATGATCCCGTCGCAGATGCTGTCGGGATGCCCGATCCCCTTGCGCTCGACGATCTCGATCGGCTGCTCGGCAACCGGCTGGCACTCCAGACGCTCGACCCGCACGTCGACCATCAGGTTTCTCACCCTGCTCTCGTGCTCTGTCAGGCGGGAAGTGATGGATGAGGTGAGTGAACGATTGGCCCGTAGGGCAATCGCTCAGCTACCTCATCTTTCACTTCCCGCCTGACAGAGCACGGGGTACAATTCTTCGACAGCTCATGTTGTTCCCGAGCGGTGTTCGGGCAGAGGAGTGGGGCAGTGGCCCTGAGGGTCATTGTCCCACTCCTTTGCCCGAACTCCCCTCGTCCATGCACGAAGAGCAAAATCAAGGCCCCTCTGGTAACTTCGTCGCGTGACCGGTGTTTAACAAGGCAAGGACAGTGAGGTGGCTGGAATGTCCGAGTGGCGACGTGTCGTCGTGACCGGTCTGGGCGTGGTGACCCCCCTGGGAGTCGACGTCGACCGACTGTGGGAGAACGTACGGGCAGGGCGGAGCGGCGTCAAGTCCATCACGGCCTTCGATGCGAGCGACTTACCGACCCGGTTCGCCGCGACGGTCGACGATTTCGACCCGGACCGGTGGATCAGCCGCAAAGAAGCGCGGCGGATGGACCGCTGCACGCAGATGGCGGTCTCCGCGGCGCGCATGGCGCTGGCGGACGCCTGCCTGGTCGAAGGAGAGTTCGATCCTTATGACGTCGGCGTGAGCGTCGGCACGGGCATGGGCGGCATGCACACGCTGGAAGACGAGCACACCACCTTCCTCGAGGGCGGCGCCCGCCGCGTCAGTCCATTTCTCGCGCCGATGATGATCCCGAACATGCCGGCCGGCCAGGTGTCGATCCAACTCGGCCTGCGCGGCCCGAGTCGCGGCCTGGCCACCGCCTGCGCCACCGGCTCCGATTGCATCGGCGAGGGGTTCGGCGACGTCCACTGCGGCCGGGCGCCGGTGATGCTGGCCGGCGGCGTGGATGCCTCGATCACCAAGTTCGTCATCGCGGCGTTCTGTAGCTGCAAAGTGCTCTCGCGCCGCAACGACGCCCCGGCGCGCGCCAGTCGTCCCTTCGATCGCGACCGCGACGGGTTCGTCATGGGCGAAGGCGCGGGCGTGGTCGTGCTCGAGGACCGCGAGCGCGCGCTGGCGCGCGGCGTGCGCATCTACGCGGAAGTCCTCGGTTACGGCGCCACGGCCGATGCGTTCCACATGACCTCACCGGACACGACCGGTGAACCCATGGCGCGCGCGATGCACCAGGCGCTCCGTCAGGCGGGACTGCCCGCGACCGCCCTGGACTATCTCAACGCGCACGGCACCTCGACCGCCTTGAACGACAAGTTCGAGACGCGGGCGATCAAGCTCGCGCTGGGCGAGCACGCCTACCGGTTGCCGATCAGCTCGACCAAGTCGATGGTCGGGCACCTGATCGGCGCGGCGGGCGCGGTGGAGTTCATCGCCACGGTCCTCTCGATCCGCGATGGCTACGTCCACCCCACGATCAATCTCGACAACCCCGATCCCGAGTGCGACCTCGATTACGTCCCCAACGTCGGTCGCGCCCACACCGTCGGCGTGGCCATGACCAACTCTCTCGCCTTCGGCGGCCATAACGCGAGCCTGGTGCTGGCACACCCGGAGGCGACGTAGCGAGCGGGCGATGGGGCGATGGGGCGATGGGGCGAGCGGGGGGGGACGTGGAATGACGCGTCACGCGGTCGGAGGGAGGGGAGTTGGGTGGCGATCATCAGGAGTTACAAGGAGTTGGACGTCTACAGGACGGCGATGGACTCGGCGATGCAACTCTTCGAGGCGACCAAGGCCTTCCCGCCCGAGGAGAAGTACGCGCTGGTCGATCAGATGCGCCGGTCCTCGCGGTCGGTCTGCGCCAACCTCGCGGAGGCGTGGCGGAAGCGCCGCTATCAGGCACACTTCGTCAGCAAGCTCAGCGACGCCGAGAGTGAGGCCGAGGAAACCCGCGTCTGGATCGAGTTCGCCCTCCGCTGTCGTTACCTCGATGCCACCGCGTGTGCCGACCTGGACGACCGCTACGACAAGATCGTCGCCCAGGTCGTGCGCACGATCTCCGAACCCGAGCGCTGGGTCATCCCGTGACGGGGCGAACGGGCGAGACGGCGACGGGGCGACGGAGTCATGTACGGCTGGGTCCGCAGACGGGCTCGCGGGCGTCTCGCCCGCGAGCCCGTATTCGACTTCTGGCTCCGCACTGGCGCATACCCGCCTCCCCCCCGTCGCCCCGTCGCCCGTTCGCCCACTCGCCGTGTCGCCGTCAGCCGCTGCGCTTCAGCGTTCCGCTGCGCTTCGCCGCGCGCTCGGCCCAGCCGAACACCACGACGCCGATGGGGATGCTCGCGAGGCCCATCACCAGCAGCGGAATGAGGTAGCCCGCGAGGGCGGGGACGTTGGCGCCGTTCATCAGGCTGAGCCGCATGCCCTCGAGCACGTACGTCGCCGGCGAGATGCGCGCGATGACCTGCAGCCAGCCCGGCAGCACCTGGACCGGATAGTAGACGCCCGAGACCAGCAGCAGCACCGCCTCGACGACCCGCGTCATTTGCGATCCCCGCTCGGTGAACATCAGCGGCAGCACGGCCGCGACGATGCCCAGACCGACGAAGCTGATGCTGCCCACCAGCAGCAGGACCGTGCTGCTGAATAGGTCTGCCTTGCTCAGGTCGACGTGAAAGAACGCGCTGACGACCACCAGAATGACCCCGGTGCGCACGATCCCGTAGACGATCGCGAAGAGCACCGTGCCGATCATGTGCGTGCCGCGGCTGACCGGGGCCATGAAGGTGTACTCGATCGTTCCTTCCCAGCGCTCCCAGGTGATCATTTCGCTGATGGCGTCGAAGACCACCGACAGGTAGCTCCAGACCAGCGTGCCGATCAAGAGGTAGAGAACGAGGAACGACGTGTCGACCTTTTGACCGGTAATTTGCTGCATCGCGGCCCCGATGAAGGTCACGGCGAGGCTGTTGACGATGCTGTAGAGCAAGAAGACGATTTCCCAACCCCAGTAGCGCCGGGTCAGGTTGATGTTGCGTTCGACGAACGCATAGGAGGCGCGGACCTCTTGAATGACCGTTGCCACTCACCCTCCGTCAGCCGACTGGCGCGGCTTCTTCCTCTTCCTCGATGCTGTGTCCAGTGAGCGCCATGAAGATGTCCTCCAGGGTCGCGGCCGGCGTCGCACCGTGGACCCGCTTGAGGCCCGCGGGCGTATCGTCGGCGACCATCCGCCCGTGGTGCAAGACGGCGATCCGGTCGCAGAGGCGGTCGGCCTCGTCCATGTCGTGGGTTGTCAGCACGACCGTCGTGTCGTGGTGCGCGCGCAGGTCGAGCACCAGTTGCTGGACCTCGCGCTTCGAGCGCGGGTCGAGGCCGGTGGTTGGCTCGTCCAGCAGCAGGAGCACCGGCGACGTCAGGAGGGCGCGCGCGATCGCGACCTTCTGCTGCATCCCGCGCGACATCTTCTGCAGCGGCTCGCCAACTTTCTCCGACTCGATGCCGAGCTGGCCCAGAATCTCCACGATGCGCTTGCGCGCGACGCCGCCATCGATGCCGTAGAGCCGCGCGGCGTAGAGGAGATTCTCCATCGGGCTGAGCACCCGGAAGAAGGCCGCCTCGACGCTGACACGGTTGATCAGCCGCTTGACGGTCATCTCCTCCTTCACGACGTCGTGACCGAACACCAGGACCCTGCCCTGATCTGGCACCAGCAACGTGGACACCAGGCGAATCAGGGTCGACTTGCCGGACCCGTTGGCACCCAGGACGCCGTAAATGTGCCCACGCTGCACGCTCAGGCTCACGGCGTCGACCGCGAGGACCGACTTCCTGGGGTGCTGACGGCGGAATCGATCGACGATCCCCAGGCTGGCGCCGTCCACGAACACCTTGCTGACGGCTTCGATTTCGACCGCGATGGGTGTCTCGAGATCAGACATGGGTGGGCGACCTCCTCGACCCGACGTGACGCGCTCGGGCCCCTTCCTGGCGTGGCCACGGCCACGCGGACCAAACCGCGAATTCCGGACAAACAAAATCGCCGTGGGCGGCGAACCGTCCCACGGCGATCAATCGAGCGAATCGGTCTTTTACCGAAAACGCAAGGTGGGCGCAGTACGCCTCCCTGGAACAGCGGACAGAGGGCCGCTGTTCAGGAAGATGACGCTCGCTGTGCCCACTCGACAATCTCCTCTGGGAGCAAGCTCGGCGTGGCGCTGGCCACCCGAGTGAAGGCTTGCTCCTGAGTGTACCGAAGAACCTCACGCCTGTCAAGGCACTCCTGCGCATTTCGGAGGCTGGTGCGGCGTTGGCAGTGACACGGTACCTATGCTATCCTTCACTCGAAATGGTCGCAGGTGAATTGTCCCGCCCAGGGGGACCGCGGAGGAGGGTCAAGCATGGTGAAGGTGATCGGGGTCTGCCACGTTGGGATAGCGGCGAAGGAACCGGCCGTGCTCGCCGCGTTTTATCGCGAGGTGATGGGCATGACCGTCGTCGGTGGCTCGTCTTCCGAGAACGCCCAATTCGGCGCCAGCGCATTCCTCAGCAACCGGCCCGACGACGAGAACCACGAGCTTGTTTTTTTCGCGGACCCCTATTTCAAGCACACCGCGTTCAAAGTGGCGACGCTCGCCGAGCTACGAGCGTTCTATCGGACAATCAAGGAGCGCGACCTGCCGATCAAGATGGCGCTTAATCATGGTTGTTCCCTCGCCTTCTACTTCGACGACCCCGAGGGGAACATGATCGAGGTGTATTGGCCGACCAACGTCCACAGCCATCAGCCGTACGGTGATCCAATCGATCTCGACGCCTCGGAAGACGAGCTGCTTCGCGACGTCGAGCGGGTCGCGAGGCTCGCCGGACCGCCGATTGCCGGCGCCGGCGCGGTCAGGACGGCTCGATCATCTCCGGGCCCGCCACGAGAAGTTCCTGGCTGACTACGTCGCGTCGGTCGACGCGCTGGACCGCAAGATTAACGACTTCAACCTGAGCGTGCCGGTGAGCAGCTTGCAGCTCGCTCGGTTCAACCGGCAGCGCGCCCTGGATCAGGCGTCGTCGGCTGTGCCGAGCGAAATACAGCGCTGACGAATCGAGGCAACCAGATTTGTCGGTCGTGGGACCTCTGCCATTGAGCGACTGCCTCAGACGTGGTTGAGTGAAGCTGGGTGCTCAGATTTATCCTGACGCAGGGTGTGTCACCGCAGTTGGAGCTTCGGCGATGCGTCGGCGAGAGCCCTGTTGATGCGCTCGATTGCCCCCTCCGGCAGCGCATCCTTGCCGCTCAACGCGACCAGGACTCGGAACCTGATCGTGCAGCCGGCGGCTGTCGCCGCGGCCTTGATCGTCGCGATGTTGTCGGCCAGATCCTGGATCTCGCCGGTGTCCAGATCGGCCTCGGCTGCTCTCACGCCCGGTTGGGACTTTGGCTCAGGAGGCTTCGGCAGCGGTGGCGCGACCCGTGGCACCTGGAGCTTTACCGCCTGCGCCCCGGTCCAGCCGCAGGGCCAGGCTCCCGAGTCCAGGCTGCGCTCGAGTAACCGGGCGCGGAGCACGCCGTCGATGGCATCGCGCACCGTCGGCCAGGGGAGGTTCTTGCCGAGCTTCTTCGAGAGAGCGACCGACAGCGCCAGGGCGCTCGTCGTGTCGCCACTCCAGGCATCGGGTAGAGTGTCGGGCACCAGTTCCAGGGGAGAGATCGGCTTGGGCGGCGCCTGGAGGATCGCATCGTCGGTCAGGAGACCGGCCGGCACCTCCTCGGTCAGGATGCTCGCCGGGCCAGACGTCAGCCAGAGCTCGCCTGCCCTGACGGCCGACGCGATCGCGGCCCCGACGACGCCCCGTTCGGCTCTCGGGATCACGACCGGCTCCTCGTAACCCTCCTTCTCGACCTTGACGACGTGTCCGCCGGCGAAGTACGCGACGATGTCCATGACCGACACGTCGTCGCGCTGCCAGAGTCCCGGTAACTTGCCCGGGGCGAGCAGCGAGTGGTTGAGGTCGCCTAGCGTCGACTCTTCGGGAAGCACGGCCTCCAGGCCCGGATCTTTGAGAGCGCTGTCGTCGGGCACCTCACGCCAGAAGGTCCGTACCGAGCGGTCGGGCCGCGTCTGGCGCATGACGAGCGTGCCCGCCTGGCAACCCGCGACCAGCGTGTCGAGAATCGCTTGGCGGTTGAGCATCTTGGGCAGATCGGCCCGCTCGGCGAAGGCGCCGACCAGGTCTTTCACCCGGCGCGCGGTCTCGCCCTTCCAGAGGTCGTACGGCCCGTCGGGCAGCAGCGCGTCGGCGCTGACCGCGGTATCCTGGATGCGCGCGCGCTTGTCCTTCTTGACGAGGGTAAACAGCGGCTCCGACTCGACGGTGATCTTGAAGGCCTCGATCTCGCCCTTCGCCGACAGCGTGACGACAACGGAATAGGCCTGACGGATCGCGCCCGGAATCTTCTCTCGCGCCTTGTCGACGAAGGTCGCCAGCATCTCTTCTCGAACCGGATCGAGCGGCTGGCCCTTGAGCTGATCGCGGACGTCCTCCCAACCCAGGTAATCACGCACCGCGTCACGCGCCGCCTCTAATCCATCACGCGAGGGGACCACGCAGACGACAGCGTTCTTGCTGACTCGCGGGCGATCGCTGGCCGTCGTCTCTTCGAGAATGCGCCGTGCCTCGGCGGTCGGCTTGCCCGGATCGGAGGCCGCGCTCGGGCCAAGGATGACGAAGTGGAACTGGCCGTCGTCCTCGACCTCGCTCGGGCGGCTCGGCAGGTTGTGGACTCGGGCGCCGGCGGCATTCGCCCCGGCCGTCAGACTCTTGAGCGCCAGGATGTCGTGGACGAGCTTGTCTTCGACGAATCCCTCGACCCGAGGGCGCGCGTCGTGGTGCATCTGCTTGAGGTTGGGCCGCGAGCCCAGGCGCCACGCCTTCGGCAGCGGCCGCTGCCCATCCGGCGCGGTTGTCGCATCGCTCAGGTCGGCATCGTCGAGGAACCACGACTCCTCGCTCCAGCGGCGCAACGCCTGCTCCAGTTCGATCTTGTCCGGTCGCGTATGGCCGAGGAGGACGAGGAGGTCGCGCGTCAGGGCCTTCTGGCCGATCGGCTGAGAGTGGAGGAAGGTCCCAAAGACCGCTTGCTCGACCTCGCGGTGCTGGAGGCTCGGGAAGTCACGCTGGATGCCCCGGGCCTTCTCCAGCTCCCCCAGCAGAATCGCGGTCCACTCCTGCTTCCTGCCTTCGTACTCCTCGGTCCCGGCGACGTCGGCTAGCTCGCGGGCGGCTTCGGAGAGATCGGACCTCACCCCCGGCCCCTCTCCACTCGGTGGAGAGGGGGGAACGGACCATGCCCCCGGCCTCCCCCTCTCAACTCGTGGAGAGGGGGCAGGGGGGTGAGGTTCCTCGGGCGAGGGGAGCCGGGGTGACGCAAGGAAGGCGTTGGCCGCGACGAGCGGGCACTCGTCCCAGCGCTCGGCCTCGCGCAGCGCCAGGGCAAAGGTTCGGAGCACGCCCCGGGTCCGCTGGAAGCTCTCGAGGTTCGTCCACTTGGTATAGAAGACCTCGGTGAGATCCGGGTGGAAGGGGTAGCTCTGAAGGTAGCGATCCTCGGCGGCACGACCGTCCCGGCGGGTCGGCTCGTCGAGGGCGGCGATGCCCTGGAGCGCCGCCACCACGTGCGGGCGGAATGCCTCGCGATCTTTGATCGACTCCGGGGTGAAGAACCGCCGCCGCAGCACCTCGGCCACGTCCTCCTTGAGAACCGGCTGGACCGCCTCCTCGCGCTCGCGGCGGAAGATGGCGTAGAGCTCGTTGGTGATCTCCTTGCCGAGGGTATCGCTCTTCGTCGGATCGGTGGCGAGGAGCGAGGCGACGATCGCGCAGCGGTCGACCTTGGTCGCGGCCTGGGTCAGGTACTGAAAGAAGTCGACGAGCCGGCCACGCCAGACCGGATCGAGCCCGATTTTCCCCCGAGCGTACATCAGCACCTCGTCGACGAGGACCAGCGTCGCCAGATCTTCACGAGCCGGCAGCCGGAGAAGCTCGGTGAGCAGGTTCTCGGCGGGCGCGCTCTCGCGTTCGGCGTCCTGGCCCTCGGCGTGGAGCAGCCGAAGCCCCTCGGGCCCGGCGATCTGAAAGGCGAGGACGCTCCAGGGCTGCTTGAGCCAGCGCGTCTCGCCGTCCGGGCTCCGGACCTCCATCCCCTTCTCGACGTCCAGCTTATCGAAGGGCAGGGTCACGATCCGCGCCCGAGGCGGGTTCATCCCAATGTGCGAGGTGAACTCATGCACCGCCGGCAGGTCTGGGAGGTGGCCCGGGTCGTTCATCAGATGGTAGAGAGTAATGAGGGTGTGCGTCTTGCCGCCGCCGTAGGTAAGCGCAAGCTGGCGGATCGCCTTGTCGTTGCGCCCGGCGAGGCGCAGCGCCACGTCCTTCGCGAGCTCCCGCAAGTTGAAGGTGGGGTAGGTCAGCGCGAAGAATTCGGACGGCTCCTGGTAAACTGGCTTCGCCCGTCCCATCACGACGTCGTAGAGGTCCGCGGCGAAGACGTTGAGCGAAAGCTCTCCCGACTTCAGGTCGTCACGCACCTGAACCACATTGTGCCAGGGCGTCCAGCTCAGGTTGCTCACTTTCTTCCTCCTGCCATTATGATCGCATTGCGGGCCGGGCGACCGCACCCCCGGCCCCACA
>DATLRG010000631.1:0-2199 GCA_035534795.1 Chloroflexota bacterium | reverse complement strand
CGATGGAGAGGGGCAGGGGGGTGAGGCCACGCCGTCCGCCCCACGATTCTGCGCTATACCCCGTCAGATGCGCCGGCTTGACGTAGCCCGCCGGTGATATTAGCATGGTGACGTTTAACTTTGCAAGCGCATTTTCCGGTGGAGATTTCCTTCATGTCCATGCTGACATCTCCCGGCCCCGCCATCGGGGCCTCGACGGGCGTGCTCGCCAGACTCGAGACGATCGCTCCCAGTCTGCGCGAGTCGGAACGCAAGATTGCCGAGTACGTGCTCTCGCACGCGGCTGAGCTGGTCTATCTTTCGATCACCGAGCTGGCCGACCGGACCGATACCTCCGAAGCGACTGTGATACGCTTCGCGCAGCGGCTCGGCTACCCGGGTTACGCCGCGCTAAAGATCGCCCTGGCCCTGGACCTCCACGAGACCGCGAGTCCGCTGCCGGGCGAGTTGACGGCACATGACGACGTGGGCTCGGTCAAGCGCAAGGTCATCGAGGCGAGTGTCGAGAGCCTGAACGACACCGCGCGGCTGCTGGACGACGACGCGTTGCGCCGGGCCGTCGACGCGATCGAGTCCGCCCGGCGGATCGAAGTGTACGGCGTCGGCGGCTCGGCCGCAATCGCACAGGACGCCTACTCGATGCTGATGCAGATCGGCCTGCCGATCGGCGTCGTCACCGATCCTCATTTGCAGGTGATGTCCGCGGTGCAGCTTCGTCGCGGGGACGTCGCGCTGGCCATTTCCGTCTCGGGCAGCACGCGCGATACGATCGAGGCGCTCCAGACCGCGCGCGACGCGGGCGCCACCTGCATCTGCCTGACGCGCCACCTGCGCTCTCCGATCACCCGCGTCGCGCACGTCACCCTGCTCGCGGCAGCGCGCCCGACGATGGTGGGTGGACACCAGCTGAACTCACGTGTCGCGCAGCTCGCGGTCATCGACGTGCTCGCCACGGCGACGGCGCTGCGACGACAGGACGACAGTCTTCAGGCGCTGGCCCGGGGCCGGCAGGCGATCAGCAAAAGTAAGCGGTTTTGAGAGGAGGATTGATGGCCGGGACGAAGAAACTACGGTTTGGCATCGCGGGTATGACCAGCGATCACGTCTGGGCGATGGGCGACGGGCTCGCCGCCCTGCCGGAGGTCGAGCTTGTGGCCGGGGCCGAGGCGTATCCGGAGCTCCGAGAGCGCGCCGCGCAGCAATGGGGCCTTCAGCGCACCTACGCGGACCACGAGTCGATGCTCCAACGGGAGGAACTCGACGCGATCCTGGTCTGCGGCGACAACGCGACCAAGGTCGACGTGGCGGAAGCCGCCGCCCAACGTAAGATACACGTCTACCAGGACAAACCAATGGCCGCGACGCTGGCCCAGGCCGACCGGATTCTTCGGGCGGCGGAATCGTCTGGCATCACCTTGATGGTCGCCTACCACTCGGCCTTCAGTCCGCTCTACGCTCAGGTCAAGCAGTTGCTCGGCGGCGGGGCCATCGGCAGCGTCTATCTCGCCCGCGGCGTCACTGGCCACGGCGGTCCGGTCGAGTTCGGCTGCTCCACGTACTTCTGCGAGTGGCTGTTCGACCGGCAGCGCAACGGCGGCGGGACCTTCGTCGACGAAGCCTGCTACCTGGTGGATGGCTTCGTCGACTACCTGGGCAAAGTGACCGAAGTGAGCGCCTTCACCGCCCAGATCGGCTACCGCGATTACCTGCCGGCCGACGTCGAGGACAACGCGGTGGCGATTCTGCGCTTCGCCAACGGCGCGCTCGGCGTGATCGACGCGAAGTGGGGGCAGGTGGGACCGGCCCCGGTGCGCACCTCGTACCACGGCAGCCGCGGGACCCTGGTCAACGGCCCGGCGGGCACCGAGCTTTACAGCACACTGGAGCAAGCGACGCCGGGTGGGTGGGAGCCGCTGGACCTGCACGGGCGACCGGGCCACGGTCGCCAGCCGGCCAACCTGGGTGGCTGGCGCGCGCCGTCGGCGTCCGCCGGCGGCTCCGGGAGCGCCGGCGCCGAGCAGCGCTACTTCGTCGATTGCCTGCTGCATGGCCGGCCGATCGAAGGCGCAGCCAGTCCGCGGGTCGCCCGCGACGCCCAGGAAGTGATCGAGGCGGCCTATCGCTCGGCAGCAAGCGGACGGTCGGTCCAATTGCCGATGGGCTGATGCTAGACTGTCCCCAGGTGTCCTGCTTCGGTAA
>DATLRG010000630.1:0-3837 GCA_035534795.1 Chloroflexota bacterium | reverse complement strand
GAATCAGCTCATCGGTCGCCGGATGCGGTAGTGGTCTGTCAAGCGGGAACCGAAGGATAGTGTGTGAAAAATCGGCCCGGTGGGCCAATTTTTCACACACTATCCTTCGGTTCCCGCTTGACGAAATACCCGCGGCTCAATTCGCCGGCCAGGTAAAGTTAGCGAAGACCCAGTTGAACAGCGGGACCGAATCGTCGACGATATCGTGGCAATGCATGAGGGCGACGTAGACCCGGTGACCGTTTCTGGTCGCCGAGGCGACGATGGTCTTGCCAGCGGCGTCGGTGTACCCAATCTTCACGCCATCGGCGCCCGGGTAGCTCCAGAGGAACCGGTTCAGATTGTAGACCGGAAATGTGCGCGTGCCGTGGACCGTCCAGGTCCGCGCGCGGACGAGCGTCCGAAACTCGGCCAGGTGCGTCATGCCGTACCGCGCGGCCATGCCCAGATCGTAGGCGCTGGTGTAATGGCCCGGGGCGTCGAGGCCGTGCGGATTCACGAAGTGAGAGTCGTGCAGACCGAGCTCGGCCGCCTGCGCGTTCATCAGCGCGACGAACTTCGCTTCAGATCCACCGACTCCGTTGGCGATGGCCAGGGCGGCGTCGTTGCCGGATGGCAGCATCAGGCCGTAGAGCAAGTCCCGCAGTGAATAGGTCTCGCCGGGTCTGATCCCCATCAGCGTGCTGTCCGGGATGTCGCCCGGATCGAACCGCACGGCGATCGGCTGGTCCAGGTTGCCGTGCTTCAACGCGACGATCGCGGTGAAAATCTTGGTCAGGCTCGCCGGTGCCAGCTCCCGATGCGGATCGCGCCCATAGAGCAGCGCCCCGGATTGTTCGTCGATCACCGCGATCGACAGCGCGGTCACGTTGGGCGGCGGTGCCAAGCCCGTCTTGACTGGCGCTCCCGGCGTGGACGCCGGCGCCGGCGCGGGAGCCGCTGCGGGGACGAAGGCGCGCGTCAGGTCGGTGTGAGGCAACTGAGACGGACGACCGACCCAACCTGGTTGCGTGGCATCGTACTGTCCGAAGTAGGCGCTCGTCTTGGCAGCCGCCAGGAGGTCCGCGGGTAGATTCTTCCCCAGTAGGATATCTTTGAAATAGTCGGCGAGCAGGACGCCCTGGGTGCAGGAGCAGCGCGCGTCGTACTGCAGGAGGCCGCGCTGGAAGCGCTGGTAGACGACGTCGTGGTTGTGCGGATCGTACGTTGGCGGGCTGGTCGGCACGCCCCAGACCTCCAGGTCGAACCCGGCCAGCAGCGTCGGATTCGCGTGCCCCGCGGGGAAGGCGACCCGCGGGGAGACGGTGTCGAGGAAGCTCTGGTGGAACGCGACCGGCAGACCGTGCCACGAGTCCGGTGCAACCGACCCGATCCACCGGAGGACCGCCGCGCTGTAGTTCGGCGAGCCGACGGCCGGCGCCGTCGCCGTGAGCGTGGGATCCTCACCCGGGAAGACGGCCCCGTTCACCTGCGCGTACGGAAAGAGGCCGGTGTCGAGCAGGTTCAAGAGCTGGACGTGCCCATCGGGGAAGCGCTGCATGATCGCCCGCTGAAACATCTGGGCAGGAAACCCGAGTAGGGTGAACTCCCGGGAGACCGGGTAGCCGAAGGTGTGGACCCCGCCGCGTTTGTCGAAGAAGTCCAGAAAGCCAGGGTCCGCGATCGAGTAGCCGGTCTGGGGAAAGTAGACCGCGCCCGCGGCGTGGACCGGCGCCGGCCAGGGCAAGCACGCCACCGCGACCGCGACGATCAAGGCGAGAGTCCATCGTCTCCACAACATTATGTCACTCACAGAGCGCCCGATGGCCCGACTCTACACCCGGCCGCACGCCGAGCACCACGTCTCTCACTGGATTCTAATCCGCGTCCGCCCGGTGAAGCCGTGGCCTCACCCCCTCGCCCCCTCTCCATCTCCGATGGAGAGGGGGAACAGGCCAGCCACTCACGACAAATGCACCGCGCGGTAGGTATCGCGTCCTCCGTGTCTCCTCTGTGCCTCTGTGGTGAAGGTTCCCCCGGTTTGCTCCCTGATAGTCGGGATGCTTCATCACCGGCACCGGTCAGCTACCCTCCAGGACGTCGGGCTCGCCGTAGTCCAGCTCGCCGAACCGTTCCCACAGCTCCTCCGCGATGGCGACCGGGTCCTCGCGGACACCCTGGCGGGCGAAGTAATCGCAGACACGCTTCACGTCTCGCTGGAGGATGGCGAAGGCGTTGCGATTGGCGTGGACCAGGGTCGCTTGAGGAAAGTCGATCAGCGTGACGTGCCCGTCCCAGTACAGAATGTTGTAGGCCGACAGGTCGCCGTGGACCAGTCCGTGCTGGAGCAGCAGCTCGACGTTCCGCAGCACCTCGCGGAACAGGGACCGCGCGGTGCGACTGCCGAGGCTCACCTCCTGGAGCGCGGGCGCGGCCCGGCGGGCATCGCCCTGGTAGCCCATCAGGATGGCGTTTTCGTTCGCTCCGACCGGCCGCGGCACTGCCCCGCCGGCACCGTGGACCCGTTCCAACGTCGTGTACTCGTACATGAGCCACGACGTGTGCTGGACCTGCACGCCAAATTCGGTCTTCTTCCCCAGGGCGCGCATGATCCGCTGGTCGGTCGGCTTGACCGGTCGGCCATCCCCCGTCAGGACCGGCCGGCCCTCGCGGTAGAGGCTGTCGTTCGACAGATTGCGGAACTTGCGGGGCCGGTAGACCTTCGCCGCCAGGAGCTCGGCGCCCGTTCGGGGATGGGCCAGGCAGCGATAGACGTTGGCTTCCTTGCCGCCTTTGATCTGGGCCTGCACGTCGACGATCAGCTCCTGATCGTAGAACGAGCGCAGCGACGCGCGCAGCCAGACGCTTTCGAAGCGAGCGGGCCGGTACGTCATCCGGTAGCCGGCAACCTCGCCTGCCTCGGTGAGCTCGCTGACGATTCGGCCGTCGTCAGTCTCGGACGCGTCGCGGAAGGCGGGCCGGCGGCCGCGACGCCCGGGGCGCGTCGCCTGTTCCGGGCGAAAATACTCCGCGGCGACGTCCGATTCGTCGTCGTCGTCGTTCCCGAGCGCCGTCGGCAGCGTAGGATTGGCCTCGGCGAAAGGTGATTCAGTGAACGATCTGTCGTGAGCGGTCAACCGCGGTCTCCTCACCGTTCGTGTCGTTGGGGTCGCGAGGATAACGCCCGCCAGGGCCAACGATCGCGCCGGCGAGGCGCGGTCGTGCCCGGGCGAGACGCGAGAAATCCAACGCGTCGAGCCGGCTCGGGTACGCTCCGAGGAATCAGTAGGAGTTGGTGAGGACGTCTGGCTCGTCTGGCGGGATCTGCTCTCCCGCCGCTGCGCACTCGTCGATCGTGCGCTCAAGTCCGCCAGAAATCGCTCCAGGGGAAAGGGCCCACGGAGCGCGCCAGGGACGGCTCGGCGACAATCTCGTCAACACATCTCATCGGACGCACTCCTTTCTGCGCGGCTGTTCCAGCGCAGACCGTGATCGTGGCTGAACGTGATTCAGCCATTCGTGATTGTAGCAGGGCCAGGTTGTGTTTGTAAACCGTCGTCGGCTGCCTTAATCGGAAGGCGAAGGGACGAGGGACTAAAGTCCCCGGGACGAGCGTCGCGGATCCTCCGGGGGCTTCAGCCCCTCGTCCCTTCGCCTGGCTTTTAAGCCAGTGACGCCATACCCGATTAAGCCCCCTGGCGGCAGACAAGCTACCCACACCCCACCGCTACCCCTGATAAAGGGTCGGTATTGTGAGACCGCTACCCCGCCCCCGCCCTACGCCCCGCGCGCCCAAACCCTCCGCCACTGGACCGTGTCGAGGGGGAAGTGGCTGGGGAGTGCCTGCTGGCCATAGGC
>DATLRG010000629.1:0-2365 GCA_035534795.1 Chloroflexota bacterium | reverse complement strand
GGTCTGGTCACGACGGGGCAGGTCCCGGCGTACCTGGCCGAGATGGCGCTGGAGCACGGCCCGATGTTCACCTGGGACGTCGAGTGGCGGCCTGACGAACGAGTCTCGCTCCTCTTCATGGTGGGGCCAGCCGCGAATCGATTCGTGATGCAGACGCACCGCGAGCACTTCAGCCACGACCTGGGGTGGACGCCGATCGTCGGCGAGTGGATGGGCAAGGGCCTGTTGAACATGGACGTTCCCGACTGGACGCTCCATCGGCGGATGATGAATCCGGCCTTCACCAGCGCCTACGTGGCGGCGTACTTGCCGATCATGCAGCGGGTGATCGCGACGCGGACGCGCGACTGGGCCGAGCGCGGCGAGGTCGACCTCTATTGGGAGGCGCGGCAGATCACTTTCGACGTCGCCGCGACCGCGCTGGCCGGCTTGCGCCCCGGTCCCGTGGCGACTCGCCTGCGCGGGCTGTTCTACAGCCTCGTCGCGGGGCCAGACCCGAAGGAGGAGACCAACGAACAGTTCGCCGAGCGGTGGCCGAAGATCATCGCCGAGCTCGACGACGCCCTCTTACCGTTGATCGCCGAGCGGCGCCAGCAGGCTAAGCGCCCGGGCGTCGACGGCGCGCCCGTCGACGTTCTCGGCATGATCGTCGACGCCCGCGACGACCAGGGCCAGCCGCTCGACGACCGACAGGTCCTCGCCCACGTCAAGGTCCTCCTCGTCGCCGGCCACGAGACGACGACCTCGTTGAGCACCTGGACGCTCTACCTCCTGTCGCTCCATCCGGCGTACCGGGACCGCGTTCTGGCGGAGCTGGAGGCGGCGACCGGCAGCCTCGATACCCCGCTCTCGTACGAGACGATTCGCGGCTTGAAAGTGCTCGACGACGTCGTGCGAGAAGCCGGGCGCTTGTACTCGCCGGTGATCACCGTTCCCCGTGGCGTCGTCAAGGATTTCGAGTTCGCTGGTTTTCACGTGCCGGCGGGAGTCAGTCTGCGGCTGGCGCTCGCGGGTTGCCACCGGTTGCCGAGCATCTTTCAGAATCCCGACGCCTTTGAGCCGGACCGCTTCGAGCCACCGCGCGACGAGGACAAGCGCACTCCATACGCGTTGGTCACATTCGGCGGCGGGCCGCGCATCTGCATCGGCATGGGCTTCGCGCAGGAGGAGATCAAAGCGATGGTCCTGCAGGTGCTGCGCCGCTACCGCCTGGAGATCGTCGATCCCTCGTCCGTGGTCCACGCGGGCTGGCTGACCGGCTTTCTTCCGAATGGGTGCCGGGCAAAAGTCACGGCGATCGGGCCGGCGTGACCGGCGCCGATCCGCGCGATGCGTCGGCCGGTGAGCCGCGATCAATCGCCCGGACTGGGCGCCGGCGCCTCAGCCTCACCACCTTCAGCGCCTTTCGGGTCGTCTCGTTTCGCTGGTTCTTCGCCAGCACCGTGTCTGGCACTCTCGGGTATCAGATGCAGAGCGTCGCGCTCGGCTGGCTGGTGTACCTCCTCACCGGCTCGGCGCTCTACCTCGGCATTATCACCACCGCCCAGGCGGTGTGCCAGACCGCCGTCTCGCCCCTGGCGGGCGTGATCGCGGACCGGGTCGAGCGGCGGACCTACATCATGCTGGTCCGCTCGATCACGGTCGGCGTGGCCGTCGCGCTCGCGGTGCTCGTCGTCACCAACCGGGTGACCTACCTCGACCTGGTGGTCGGGGCGGCGATCCTCGGCATCGCCTTCGGTCTGAACGGCCCGGCGCGTCAGGCGCTGATGGCCCAGCTCGTCGGCAACGACCTGCTGATGAACGCCGTGTCGCTCACCTCCGGCGGCATGAACTTCATGCGTATCGTCGGACCAGCGGTCGCCGGCTACTTGATCGGCGTGATCGGCGTTGGCGGCATCTACATTCTGCTGGCGATCCTTTACTCCGCGGTCATCGTCGAGCTGATCCCGGTCCCGCCACAACCGGTGGAGTTGCGGCAGGACCCGAAGAACGTGCTGAGCGATCTGCTCACCGGCCTGTCCTACAGCTATCACAAGCCGGCGGTGTTCGGCCTGCTCCTCTTCGGCACGGTCCCCCTCTTTTTCGCCATGCCCTACATCGCGCTCTTGCCGATCTTCGCCGAGAACGTCTGGCACAGCGGCGCCGAGGGCTTTGGCTTGCTCTCGGCCGCGCCGGGCGTTGGCGGCCTCGTCGGTGCGCTGGTGGTCGCTTCGCTGGGCAGCTATCGCTACAAAGGGCGGCTGATGATCGCCTGCGCGGCGGCCTACGGTGCATTCCTCGCCGCCTTCGCGCTGGCGCCGAGCTTTCAGCTCGCCTTGTTTTTTTTGCTCCTGTCCGGCGGGGCGTCGGTGATCAACACCGCGTC
>DATLRG010000628.1:0-2326 GCA_035534795.1 Chloroflexota bacterium | reverse complement strand
CTGCTGCTGACGCCCGGTGAGAATCGACGCCTTGGTATCGCCGCGCGCGACGACCTCCTGGACCATGGGCAGCGCGGTGAAGGCGTTCAGCACGTCGTCGGGGCGCTCGCTCGTGGCAAGCACGTCCAGGTCGCCGATGGTGTCACGGCGGCGCCGGACCGACCCGGCGCTGTCGATCTGCAGGATCGCGGCACAGCGCTCGCGCAGCGCCGCCCCGATCTCCTCGACCAGCGGCAGCGCCACCCCGAGTGGGACGCGCCGGCCGCGCTGCTCCCAGCGCTCCAGCTCGCGCTGCAGGTTCTGCGCCGTCTTCTCACCCATGCCCGCCAGCGCCGCGACCCGTCCATCCTGAAGGGCCTGCTGCAGGTCGGCCAGGTTCTGGACCCGCAGGCTCTCGTAGAGCAGCTTCACTTTGCGTGGACCCAGCCCCGGGACCTGCAGCAGGTCCAGCAGCGTCGTCGGGATCTCCGTGGAGAGGCGATCGTAGTAGGCCAGGTGGCCGGTCTCCAGCATCTCCTGAATCTTGGTGGCAATCGCCTCGCCGATGCCGGGAACCGAGCGCAGCCGCCCTTCGGCCGCGATCGTCGCCAGGCTTTCGGTCAGGCCTTCGACGTGGCGGCCCGCATCCCGGTAAGCGTTGACCCGGAAGCGGCTGTCGCCCTTGATCTCGAGCAGATCGGCGATAGCGTTCAGCGTCTGAACGATGTCTTCGTTGCGCACGTCGGCCTTTCTATCGGCGGGAAGTTTCTCGTGCTCTGTCAGGCGGGGAAGGATCGGTGGTGTGTCGCACACACCACCGATCCTTCCCCGCCTGACAGAGCACTAACGAGCTACAGTATAGCACTACCCGGACGGCAGCCGGTTGCCAGCGGCAGCACGCGCGTACCACCGCCCGCTATCTTTGATCGTGCGCGCTTGAGTCGCGAAGTCGACGTAGGTGATCCCGAAGCGTTTGGTGTAGCCGAACGCCCACTCGTAGTTGTCCATCAGCGACCATGCGAAGTAGCCGCGACAGGGAACGCCCTCCTCGATCGCGGCTTTGGCCGCGGCCAGGTGCCGAGCGAGGAAGCGCGTGCGCCGTGCGTCGTCGACCCGGCCACCCCGAGGCGGTGCGTCGTCGTAGGCCGCGCCGTTCTCAGTCACGTAGAGGGGCCCGGTCGGATAGTCCTGGTGGACCCGTCGCAGCAAATCGTAGAGGCCGCGCGGGTAGGCGGGCCAGCTCATGTCGGTCAGGTCGGCATCGGGCACCGGCGCACCCTGGACACGCCAGGGGGAGTTCGTCGGCCCATCGCAGACGAAGGCGGGACTGTAATAGTTGATGCCCAGGAAATCGGTCAGCGCGGCGATCTCGGCAAAGTCGGACGGCTCGGTCGCGGGGGCAAGGCCTGCCCCGTAAAGATCCAGCAGATCGGCCGGGTACCCGCGGCCGTAGAGCGGGTCCAGGTACCACCGGTTGAAGTAGCCGTCGTGACGCTGGGCGGCGGCCCGATCGGCGACACTGTCGGTGGCCGGGTAGGTCGGCGTGAGGTTCAAGGTGATCCCAACCCGAGCGCCGGGGCTGTTGCGCCGCAGGACCGGCACGGCCTTCCCGTGCGCCAGCAACAGGCTGTGGACGGCCTCGAGCGCGTCCTTGAGGTTCGTGCGGCCCGGCGCGTGCTCGCCGGTGTGGTACCCCAGAAAGCCGCTGCACCACGGCTCGTTCAGAGTGATCCAGTTCTTCACCCGGTCGCCCAACCGGCGCGAAACCGTATCGGCGTAGGTGACAAAGGCGTCGGCCGTCGCGCGGAGCGGCCAGCCCCCCACGTCTTCCAGCGGTTGGGGCAGGTCCCAGTGGTAGAGCGTCGCCCACGGCGTGATCCCGGCCGCGAGTAGCTCGTCCACCAGGCGATCGTAAAAGGCGAGTCCCGCCTCGTTGATCTGCCCGCGCCCTTCGGGGAGAATGCGCGGCCAGGCGATGGAGAATCGATACGCGTTGAGGTTCAGCGCGCGCAACAGCCGGATGTCGTCGCGCCAGCGGTGGTAGTGATCGCACGCCACGTCGCCGGTGTCGCCGTGTAGCGTTTTCCCCGGTGTGTGGCTGAATCGGTCCCAGATCGACTCGCCGCGGCCGTCTTCCCGCGCGGCACCTTCGACCTGATACGCGGCGGTGGCCGCGCCCCAGACGAAGCCCTCGGGAAAACGCCGGTCTTTGTACAGTACGTCGGCGTTGGACATGGAAAGATGCTCCCTGGCGCTGGTGCCTGATGCGCAGGTCGGCGACCCGTCGAAGAGTAATCACCAATACTCTACTCTGCCGGCGCGTACAGCCACGCCAGGGTGGGAAGCG
>DATLRG010000627.1:0-3141 GCA_035534795.1 Chloroflexota bacterium | reverse complement strand
TTGGATTGGCTGGATTGCTGAGACACAGCCAGGGCTGTGTCTCAGCAATCCAGCCAATCCAATCTCAAAATTGCTCTAATCGCGGCCAGTTCCAAGACCGGGTGCTCCCGTCACGTCGGGAGACCGCCAGGAGGTCACCTGGGCCGTCCGCGCCGTGGCGACGCCTACTCCGGTCGCGATTGCCAGGAGGGCGATCACGCTGAGGAGCAACAGGATGGCGCCGACAATCTGGGCCTGATCGAGGCCGTACGCGTCGAGTGGCTCGACGCGGAAGAAGCCATCTCCGAACTGCCCGACTGCGAAAAGTGCGCTGAACGACCAGAAGGAGACGCCCGGCCGGAGCCGCTGGCGACGAAACCAGATTAAGAGAGCGAAGACGGCCAGGTCCCAGGCAATCAGGTAAGCAGCTGCGGGATGGACCAGTGCGTGGCGAGGATCGAACGAGGCGGGGTTGACGTAGGCGACGGCGAAGGGCAGCGTCGTCGGCCGTCCGAGCGAGCCGCCGGTGAGCAAGTCGCCGACTCGTCCGATGGCGAGACCGAGGGCTTGCGCTGGAGCAATGGCGTCGAAGAAGGTGCCAATCGGTAGGCCGCGTTGCCGACAGAAGAGCAGCCCTGCGATGGACCCGAAAACGACCGAGCCGTAAACGGCGGCGCCCCCGCGCGTGATCGCGACAACGTCGAGAGGATGCATCGCGTAATAGTTCCAGTTGTCGACGACGTGGAACACGCGCGCCCCGAGGATACTCGCGGGAACGGCCCAGAGCGTGGCATCGTACAGTGAGGCGGGGTCGACGCCATGTTGGCGTAGGTGGGTTGTCGCGAGCCAGAGCGCGACAAAAAGCCCGACGCCGGTGAAGAACCCCTGCCAGCTCAGGACCAACGGCCCCACGTGGGCGATGATGGGATTGACGTCGATCGGCACATTACTACCGTTGGGCTCGACAAGTCTGGCCTGTAGAGAGACACCGCGAGAGGATTATAGCACGTCACGCCAGCGCGGCATTATTGTAAAGCCACGGTGAGAACTCCATGGCGGTGCGTGATATGCGCAGCACATCACGCACCGCCATGGAGTTCTCACCGTGGCTTTACTTCAGTGGCCCTTTCCATTCCCGTTCCCGCCGCCGCTCTGGTGGCCGTCTGACGAGTCGTGATTGGCGCCGTTGCCCGGCCGGCCATCGGGCGTGGCGGTCGGGGTCGGGGTCGCGATGGATGATCCGGTGACGGGGCCGTTATCGGACGAACCCGGATTGCCGCCCGACGCGATGGGATGATCGGCTCCCGGGGCCGCGGCGAGGGCGGTGTCGACCGCGCTGAGCGCATCCTGGATTGATTGGCTGGTCGACGCTGGCACCTGTGGGAGCGCGGCTTGGAGCTGGTCTCGCTGCTGTTGCAGACGGTTGGTCGCGTCTCCATGACCGGAGTGATCCGGGGCGAGCGCCTGGACAGCGCTGACGTACAGAGTGGACGTTTCTGATGCGCCGGTCGAGTCTCCCGCCATCGCCTGCGCGATCAGCGTTTTCAGCAGTTGCTCGGTTGGGTCGCCTGCGACCGGCGCGGGCTGCGCAGCCGGCTGTCCCTGCGCGTGTCCGCCGCTGGACGAGTCGGTGCTCTCGGGCTGACTTGGACCGGTGGCGATGGGGGTGCGATCGTTCCCCGCCTTGTCCTGATGGCCTATGCTCGCGCCTCCCCGCCCGCCCACGTTCGTTCCGTCGGGCGCGGTCCGGGGTCCGGTGGATTGCCCGGCGCTGGTCGACGAGGCGCTGGCTTTCTCTGTGCCCCCGCGGCTCTCTTTCGATTGAGCCACCGGCAAAGCGACGTGTTGCTGCTGCGCGCGCAGAGACGCGACGACTTCCACGACGTGTTGGTGGTAATCGGGCGAGCGGACCTGCGACGCAGCCGCTTCGGCCGCTTTGATCTGTTGCTCGGAGCTCTCGAGGAGCGAGGTGGCCGCACCGTGATTGCCGCGGCGACTCTCGGCTGCGGCGTCCTGGACTCGCGTGGCGGCGACGCTGAGGTGCGCGTCGGTCTGAAGCTCGGGCGTGTACGCGACGAACAACTGGATTTGCTCCACTGCTAGCTTGGCCGGATAGAGCGGGGTGCCGGGTAGGGCAGAAGCCGACGCCGTCCTGACACCGCCGAAGGCGAAGGCGAGGATCAGGGCCGCCGCGACCGGCTTCGCCAGCGGACGAAGGATCGTTCCCGCGGAGCGACGGAACGCCGCGGGCCGGGAGCGAGTCGGCGGGTCATCGACCGCGGAACGAGCGGCGAAGCGAGCGTGGACACGCGTCCGGAACTCCGCCGTGGCGAGCGGGCGAGGAACGTCATGGAGACGGGCGGCAGCGCGCAGCATCGCCCGCAACGACTCGGAGAGATCCGGTCGATCCGCGAGGTACTCTTCGACGTCCCAGCCGCGCTGATCGAGCTCAGCCAGGCAGTTGATCAGGAGATCGTTCTCGCGGACCACTGGATTGCTTCTCCGTGCGCCCGAGCGCCCGCGCCAGCGCTTGAAGGGCTCGATGCTGTATAACCCGCGTCGCACCTTCACTCTTTCCAACGATCTGCGCCACTTCGGCGTGGCTCAGTCCTTCGACAAATCTCAGAACGAGCATCTGCTGATAATCCGGATTGAGTGTGCCGATGGCCGCGCGCACGGCCTCGGCTTCCAAACGGTCCTGGACCGCGGACTCGACGTCGGCGCCCGCATCCTCGGCGTCCTCGATCTCGTCGAGCGATGCCGACGAATGCCTACCACGATAGTGATCGACGACCAGATTGTGTGCCAACCGGTACAACCAGGCAACGAACGGTGCGCCTCGTGGCTCGTAGCGGTCGATTGCCTCCCACGCCTTCAGGAAAACCTGTTCGGTCAAGTCTTCAGCCTCGGTCGTCGACGCCACGCGATAGTAGACGTAGCGATAGATTCGATCGAGGTAGAACTCGTAGAGGCTCCCAAAGGAGGCAGAATCGCGCCCCACGGCGCAACGCACGAGATCTGCCTCGTTGTCCAGGGTGCCCTTGGGATTGGCGTCCGGTGTCACCATCCCTTCCACGGATCAAAACGCATTGGGGCCTCGAACGTTACAACGCATGTTCGGTCTCGATAGCCACGTCTGTAGGCATGCCAAGGTGGGAAGCG
>DATLRG010000626.1:0-5406 GCA_035534795.1 Chloroflexota bacterium | reverse complement strand
TCGTTGGCCTGCTCCAGATCATGCTCGCCGATCGCGCCGAGAGCCTCTCGACCGACGAGCGCGCCCTCCTCGACCGCGCGATCTACGCCACCTACGAGGCCAAAGGCATCACGGCCGATCCGACCACCCATTCCCGTCCCGTGCCGCTCCTCCGCGATCTGCACGCCACTCTCGGGCGGATGGAGGGGGACCGCGCCTCCGCCCTCGCCAATCGTCTTCGCCGCTTCGTCGACGGGTCCCTCGCGGGGCTCTTCGCGGGTCCGACCAACGTCGCGCTCGACCGTCCCTTCATCGTCTTCAACGTTCAGTCCCTCGAGCCCGAGCTGCGTCCGATCGGGATTCACCTGATCGCCTCCTTCGTCTGGAACCAGGTGCGGCGGATCCGTCGGCCAAGGCTCCTGATCATCGACGAGGCCTGGAGCCTTCTTCAGTATCCCGAGGGCGGCGCCTTCCTGGCGAGTATGGCGCGGCGAGCCCGGAAGTACTACCTGGGGCTGGTCACGATCACCCAGGATGTCGCCGACTTCCTCGGCGCGGAGCAGGGACGAACGGTCCTGGCGAACGCCTCGCTCAAGCTTCTGATGAAGCAGGACAGCGCGACGATCGATCCCGTCGTCGCGGCTTTCCAGCTCTCGCCGGAGGAGCGTCGCTTCCTACTCGGGGCGGGCAAGGGCGAGGGGCTGTTCTTCGCGCGGGGCAGCCACGTCGCCTTGCGCATCGAGGCCAGTCCCGCCGAGCACCGTCTCGCCACGACAGCGCCGCGCGAGCTCGCCGCCAGGCAATCGGAGGCAAAGGACTCCGAGCCAGCCGTTGCGGGAAAGGAATCCCGATGGACGTAATCGGCTCCACGCGCTTCGACGTCGTCGCGCTCAAGAAGACTCATCGTCTGGCCGACGTCATTGTTGCGACGGGGATCGTCCTTCGGCCCGTCGGGACGAACCGCTTCAGCGCGCGGTGCCCCTTCCACGACGATCATGTCCCGAGCCTCCTGGTCGACGAGCGCGATGGCCACTTCCACTGCTTCGGCTGCCAAGCCCACGGCGACGTCATTGACTTCGTCATGCGCCGGGAAGGGATCGGTTTCGCTGAAGCCTGTCAGCGTCTTTCCGAAGCGGCGATCCCGACGAGACCGTTTCCGCCAGCGGCGCGTCTCGCTGCGACCGAGCGCCGCTGGGACCGCCTCACCCTGGAACAGCAGGTGGTGATGAACACGGCCGGGGCAATTTATGCCCATGGACTCTGGCGCGAGGCGAAGGCGCTGGACTACGTCCGTGGCCGCGGCCTTCCCGACTGGCTCATCCGCCAGTGCGCCCTCGGGTACGCGGACGGCCACACCCTCGCAGTTTACCTGCGGCGTCGCTCGAGTCTGAGCGTCGCCCAGGACCTCGGACTCCTTCGGCGCGAGGGGTCCGAGTTCCTCGCGGGACGCGTCGTCATCCCCGAGCTGCGGGCAGGGCAATGCGTCTGGTTCATCGGTCGCCGCCTCGACGACCCGTCCGACACGCCAAAGTATCTCGCCCTGCCCGGCGAACGCCCGGTCCTCGGCTACGAACGCGCGGCGGGACGGCGGGAGGTCTTCCTCTGCGAAGGCGTGTTCGACCAGCTCACGGCTGTCGCCTGGCGTCTCGCCGCCTTCAGCTCCTGCGGCACGTCCCTGCCGCCCGATCGCCTCGGTTTCCTCGCCCGCGCTCAGGTCGTCTACGGTGTCCTCGACGGCGACGCGGCGGGACGCGCCGCGACCGAGCGCTTTGGGGCCCACTTCGGCAACCGCTGGCGGCCATTGCCGTTGCCTGATGGCCGCGACCTCAACGACCTCGGTTGCCTCTCCGACGGCCGCAATACCTTCTTTGCGCTCCTGAACGCAACCCGACAAGAGATTCGAACGGAGAAAGACAATGGAGCTTAACCGTGTCTTCGATCACGCCGCCGAGTGCGAGCGCCGCGCCGCCCTCCGCCAGAATATCCTCCAGTACGGCCGACTCCTCCGCTGGCCCACCCGCACCTCGATCGCCTTCGTCGAGCGAGCGACGCGGCGCCCCTGGAAGCGCTGCACCAGCGATCAGCTCGTCGTGCTCGCCGGCGAGCTTTCCGCCATCCACCATCTCCTCCAACAGGCGTCACTCGACGTCGTGGAATCATCCGCGCCCGAACGGTTGCCCGGAGGCTCCCATGTCCGCCGCGCGTGAGATGGTCCCAACGATAGCATCCGCGACCCAGCTTCTGGAGATCGTGACGCCGCGGACGAATGGCGCCACGGCGCAGACGGCCGAGAATCTCTTCGCGGCGATCTCCCTCCCCGAGCCTTTCAGCCTGGAGATCGCCGCGACCGCGACCGCGCGCTGGTTCCTGGCTCGCGCGAATGGGCCGCGGATGCGCCGTCACCTCGCGGCGCAGCTCGCCGTCGCCTATCCCCAGGCCACCATTCGTCCGCTGGACCTGCGGCAGCATCCCTTCCTCGACTCCGCGCGGCTTGGTCCCGACGAACAGGTCGCCGCCTGCACTCTCCACCTGCGCGGCCCCGTCTATCTGCCGATCCGCGCCTTTACCGACCGCGAGACCGACGACGACCACGCCTCCCAGGCCGATCCGATCCTCGGCATCCTCGGCGCGCTCGACGATCTTCCGGAGGGCTGGCGCGCCTTGTCCCAGCTCGTCCTGCGTCCAGCCCCCGATGATTGGGCCCGGCCCTTCCTCCGCCTCGCCCTGGAGCACCCCCTCGAAGCCGAGCGCCAGGTCCGATCTGCGAGCCCCTACACCACGACCTCAGACCCGATCATCTACCTCCTGGTCGGGCTGCTCGCCCTGGGCGCGATTGGCCTGCAGGCGTACGCCTGGTACGACGCGGCGGACTGGCTCGACCTCGCCTTCCTCGCGGGCGGCGTTCTCGGACTCGCCACGGGAATCGGCTGGCTCGCGTCCCGCTCGGGGAATCGGAGGCTCCACGACCCGCGCCTGGTGGCCGAGAAGATCGGCCGGTCCGCCTTCGTCGCCGAGCTGCGTCTCGCCGTCTTCGCTCCGTGGGAGGAAAGCCCGGCCTCGGTCGACGCGCGTTTGGAGCGCATCGTCGCCGCGTATCGTCAATACGCGCTCGCCGCGGGGAACGGCTTCCGGCCGCGACGTCTCAACCTCAGAGACCGAAACCTTTCCGACCTGGCGCCCTTTCATCGTGCGAGCGCTCTCCCGATTCTCAACACCCGGGAGCTCGCCGGCTTGTGGCACCTCCCGCGCGCCCAGGCCGACGTGCCCTTCGTCGAGCGCACGACGGCGCGAGAGCGCCTTCCTCTGCCTTCGACGGTCGCGTCCGGCTGCCGCGTCGGCGTCTCCAGCCACCAGGGCCGCGAGGTTCCCATCTCGGTTCCGGACGAAGTCCTCCACCGTCATCTGCTGCTGGTCGCGAAGACCCGCCGCGGCAAGTCCACCCTGCTCCTGCGCTTCGCCGAACACCTGATGGAGCGGGGACCGGAGAGCGGGGCCTCTCCGGCGCTAGTCCTGGTCGACCCCCACCGCGACCTCGCACATGGTGCCCTCGGCCTGATTCCACCGGAGCGTAGCGGAGACGTCGTCTTCCTCGACGTTTCCCGTGACGAACGCCCTTTCGGCCTCAACCTGCTCGACGTCGGGCTCGGCTGGGATCGGGACACGGCCGTCGCCAATACCCTGACCGTCTTCGAGCGCGAGTTCTCCGGCTACTGGGGCCCGCGCATGGAGGATGCCTTCCGGTATGGCCTGAATACCCTCTACGAGGCGAACGTCGCCATGTGCGACGCTGGCGGTCGCGACCGCCAGTACACCGTCCTGTATCTCCCTGCGCTCCTCACCGACGCCAATTTCCAGCGCGCCCTCCTCCCGCTGGTCACCGACCCTTTCACCCGAGCCTGGTGGGATACCTATTTCCATCCCCTCGATCGCCGCTTCCAGCTCGAGGTGATCAATCCGGTCCAGACCAAGGTTCAACGCTTCGCCGGGACCAGTATCGCGCGCAATATCGTCGGCCAGGCACGCTCGACGATCGATCCGCGGAGCTGGATCCGGGAGGGAAAGATCGTGATCGTGAACCTGGCGAAAGGGAAGGTGGGCGAGAACACCGCCGCCCTCCTCGGCGGCACGCTCCTCAATCTCGTCGCGCTGGCTATCGCCGAGCAGGCCGAGCTGGAACCGAAAGACCGCCGTCGGGTCAGCCTCGTGGTGGACGAATTCCAGTCGGTGCCGGGCGCCGACTTCGAGTCGATCCTGTCGGAATTGTCCAAGTTTGGCGCCAACCTCATCCTGGCCACCCAGAGCCTGGCCCGCCTCGACGCGCTCGATCGCGAGCACAAGCGGGCCTTGCGCGCAACTGTGTTCGCCAACCTGGACGGCGTGTTCGCCTTCCATTGCAGCGCCGAGGACGCCCGTTACCTCGTCAATGAGCTGGGAGAGGATGTCGACGAGCAGGATCTCGTCTCTCTGGGCGAGCACCGTTGTTACGCCCGCCTCTCGGCGCGCGGAGAGCGTCTGCCAACCTTCTCGGTCCGGCTTGACCCGCCATCGGCAAGCGACCCGCTCCTCGCGGCGGAGGTCGCCCGCGGGTCGGCACTGCTCTATGGCCGCGATCGCCACGCGGTGGAGGATGATCTAAGGGTGGCCGTCGAGCGGATCCGCCAGGCTGCTAGGCGGCAGGACAACGCGCAGGACCAGGGCGGTTCGACGGGCGTCTCCGGTGGGAGATCCGGGAAGCCGGACGACTCCCAGCCGAAGGGCACGGACCAGGCGCGAAACCAGCACCGCGATCAATCGAAGCGCCCGAGTGATGCTCTCCAGATCTCGTATCTCCCACCTCCCCCAACGGGCCAGGGAGATCGGGCGGCGCCCCCGTTGAGCGAGACGGAGGACGAGCGTCATGCGCCAGTCTAGGTTGACCTACCACGCAACGTCACGAGATTGGCAACCATCGTCGTCGGGGCGAGTCGACAACAAACTCGGTCAACTTTGGTGTTGGGACGACGAGGCGCGTTCGGATGCGGGAGCGACGAGATGTCCGGTCAGTCACCGGTCAGTGTTTCCCGAGCCGATTCTCGCCACTTTGATCGCGCTGGAGCCCGGTCAGCCGCCGGTCAGCGTCGCGTCCAACTTCGCGGCTATGGTCATTCCCGGTCAGGCTGATGAGATTCACGCACACGTCAAGACGCCCGCGCCCTTGCTGAGTTGTCGCGTCTGGGACCAAAGCGACTGGCAGTCAACTCAACTGAACGTGTGTATGTCGGTCAATGACGAACACTTCCAAATGGAGAATTGAGATGAAGCGATCTGTGACAAAATCCCGATCCTCACCGCACAATCCTGTCCCGGTCAACCGGGTCAGAGTCGGAAACATCGAACGTTACCCGTGGAAGAAGGCGTGGACACCTGAATTCCACATGTTGCGTCCAC
>DATLRG010000625.1:0-2316 GCA_035534795.1 Chloroflexota bacterium | reverse complement strand
CAGGTCCCCGTGCTCGACCATGAGCTGCAACGGATTGACGCGCGTCTTCAGCGGGAGGTCGATTCGCTGTCGCTTGCGGGCCGACTCGTAGAGTGCCATCATCACTTCCTGCGTGGCGTACGCTTTGGCTGCCGTGCTGATAGGATCGGCCAGTCGCCCCTCGACCCACGCGACCGTCTCCTGCGCCTGGTGGACCCAGCAGTCGTGCCAGGGCGCGTCGACGTCTTTCCAGCCGCCGCTGGTCGCGTTCAGGTAGCGCACCCAGCCCCGCTCGTCGTTGTACTTGGCCGACGAGCCCTCCGGTTGCCACATCGCGCCGTCCGAACGCAGCTCCTCGTCCGAGGGACGCGACGTGCCCAGCTCCATGATTCCCTCGGTGCCCACCACGCGGGCACCCTGGCCGGTCCGGTAGGGCGAGCGGAAGCCACCCTGAAGGATGACCTGCGCGCCTCCTTCCAGTCCGACGAGGGCAAGCGAGCGGTCTTCGGTCGGGAATCCACGCTCCAGGGCATCGGTGGTGCGCTCGACCGCGCCCATCACCCATTCGACGCGCGGGTTACCCGCGAGGAAGAGCGCGAGCTGGATGTTGTGGGAATTGGTATTCAGCAGCGTGCTGTCGCTGAGCGAGATCTGGACGATCTTGCCGAGCGCGCCCTCGCGAATCAGGTCGCGCGCCATCAGCCAGGTCGCGTGGTGCGGACGCTGGTAGGCGATCACCAGCTTCACGTCGTTGCGCGCGCAGGCGATCAGCATGCGGTCGGCGTCGCCCAGGCTGAGCGCCATGGGTTTCTGGCAGACAATCGCCCTGGGGCGTCGCGCCGCGGCGGCGATCACCATCTCGGCGTGCAGGCCATGCCACGAGCAGACGTCGACGACGTCGGGCCGCTCCTGGTCGAGCATCTCGCGGTAGTTGGCGTAGCGCTTGTCCTCGGGAACGCCGAAAAAGTCGCCAAACTCGCGGCGCGCGTCCGGGTGGCTGTCGGCGATGGCGCCAATCTCGACCGGGCGGCCCGGCACGTCCTGCCAGGCGCGAGCGTGAACGCGCGCGATGTTCCCACAGGCAATGATGGCGGTGCGATACATCTGCAACTCCCAGTGAGAAGAGGCGGCCTCCTCCGAATCGGCGCCATTGTATCATAGCGTTTTCGCAGGTGAGCTCGGCTGGTCGACAAAGGCTGCCGGGGTCATCACCTTCAACGCCGCGCGGGCCACGGCGACCCGCACCGGCGTTTCGGTGGCGACTTCTCCGTCGACGTCGACGCGCCGCGGCGGCTCGGTGGCGATAGTCACGTCCGAGGTGCGCCAATACTGGGTGTTGGGGAGCGAGGTCTGCCTGCCGATCCAGAAGAACAACGCCATTTTGAACAACTTCCAGCGACTCAGGGTGTCGATCGCGAGAACAACCAGTTCTCCGTCATTCAGAGTGGCGCCGGGGACGAGTGTTTTGACGCCGACGCAGGCGCCGTTCGCGACGATGACCTGATGCGTCTGCAGCGCGTACGCCTGACCGCGGATAGTGAGCGTGCAGCGAAACGGGCGGTGCCGGAAGAACTGTTTGGCGCCAACCAGTCCGTACGCCAGCATGCCGAGGTAGCGCTTCAAGACTCGTGGAGTTTGCCGCGAGACCTCGGTGGCAAAACCGGCGCTCGCATCCGTCGTGAAGTACACGTCGCCGATCCGGCCCAGATCGACCGCCGCGACCCGTCCGTTCGCGATGACGTCGACCGCGCCGTCCAGCGTGGCAGGTATGCCGAGAGTCCGGGCGAAAGTGTTCGCGGTGCCCAGGGGCAAGATACCGAGCACGACGTCGGTGTAGGCGAAGCAATCGACGACCGACCGGATGGTGCCATCACCACCGCCAACGATCACCAGCTGATGACCAAGCGCAATGGCCTCTCTGGTAACGTCGGGCAAACGCTCGGGGTTGAAGACGGAATACGCGGCGGCGATGCGAATGCCGTGCCGCGCTAACTGCTCGACGGTAGCAGGGAAAAAATCGGCTCCCCGCCGCGAGTGCGTGTTGACGATCAGGGCCGCCGAGCGGAGCGGCCTCGTTCCGGTCTCTATTTGGGTCCCCGGGTCCGCCACGGCTGCCCCCACGCCGAGCGCCCCGTGGATGCTACACGGAGCTGCCTTCACGTTGGCGGCGCAATTCCGGGGCCTTGACGCCCGACCGCGGCACGCAAAACGGAAAACGCAATGCGCAAAGCGGAGCACGAGGAGCGCCCGGGGCGGCGAGGGGGCGGCCGCTTGTATATTGCGTCTCGCTCACTACTCGTCAGAGGGTGTGTAGGCGGGGTCATGAGGCACGAGATT
>DATLRG010000624.1:0-3673 GCA_035534795.1 Chloroflexota bacterium | reverse complement strand
CTCGCCACGACGTGACGTGAGTTCTGGCGATGCAGCCACCCACGGAAGGGGCGATGGGTATGATTCCCGTCTTCGAGGAAGAGGACATTCTGCGGCGCGTTGGCGATCAGAGCTTCCAGCGCGGCCTGAACTATTTCCAGCGTGGGGCCATCGTCGACCCGCGGCGACAGGGACTGTCGCTCCAGGCGCGCTGCGAAGGCTCGCGCGCCGAGGCGTACCGCGTCTGGGCAACCTTCGATCAGCAGGGACTCGTCCGGGCTAACTGCTCCTGTCCGGTCGGCGCCGGTGGCTACTGCAAGCACCTGGCGGCACTGCTCTTGACCTGGCAGGACCAGCCCGACTCGTTTGTCGAGGTCGAGGCTGTCGACGCCGCCCTCGAGCGACGCAGCAAAGACGAGCTGATCGCCCTGGTCAAGCAGATGCTCCTCCGCCAACCCGAGCTCGAGCAGCTTCTGGAGACCCCGTTGCCCGTACCGGGCCAGCGCCACGTACCGGTCAATCCCGAGGTCTACCGCCGGCAGGCCGCTGCGGCCTTCCGTCGCCTGAGCTACGATTACGGGTCCGATAATGGCGTCGTCGCGGAGCTCGCGTCGATCGTCGCCATCGCCGAGGGATTCGTCGATCAGGGAGACGCCGCCAATGCCGCGGTCGTCTACGAGTCGGTGCTAAATGAGATCGGCGAAAGCTACGAGATGTACGATGACGAAGGGGGCGAGCTGGCCGAAGTTGCGCAGGCATGCGTCGCCGGCCTTGGCCACTGCCTGGAACAGTCGACCGACGCCGCGACCCGCGAGTCGGCCCTGCGCCTCCTCTTCGACGTCTATCACACCGATCTGGTCGATGGCGGGTACGGCCTCGCCGATGGCGTGCCAGAGCTGATCCTGACCAAGGCGACGTCTGACGAAAAGCGGCTGGTCGCCGGTTGGCTGCGCGATGAAATCGCCGTGGACCCGGCCGGTCGCAGCAACCGGACGCGGCAGAGCCTCGGCGGACTCCTGCTGGATCTGGAAAGGGACACGCTCGACGACGAGGACTTCCTGGGCATTTGCCGCGAGACGGGGCGGACCCACGACCTCGTCGATCGACTGCTCGGCCTCGGTCGCGTCGCGGAGGCCACCACCGCGGCGGAGAAGCTGGTCGATCACGAGCTGCTGCCGCTCGCCGACACGTTCGTGCAGCACGAGCACGGCGACGTGGCCGAGCGCTTGCTGGCCGAGCGGGCGCGTACCTCCCGGGACACGTCGATCCTGGGATGGCTCAAACGGCGGCACGAGCTGCGTGGTGACCAGACAGCTGCGCTCGACCTGACCGAGCGTGTCTTCCGCATCCGGCCGTATCTCGACGGCTACCAGGAATTGCGCGAGCGAGCCAGCCAGCTCGGCCGCTGGAAAGCGCTGCGCCCAAGCCTGCACGCCTTCCTTCAAGAAGCCCGCGAAGGCGCGCTGCTGATCCGGATTTATCTGGACGAGGGGCAGATCGACCTGGCGCTCGATGCAGTGGAAGCCGGCTGGGCGGACGGACCGCCCCTGACCGGAGGGTACCTCCTGGCCACGAGTCTGGCCCTGGTCGTGGCCCAGGCGGCGGAAGCGTCCCGACCCCGCGCGGCGCTGGCCATCTACCAGCAGCGCGTCGAGCGGCTGATCGCCCTGCGTGGGCGCGTCAGCTACCAGGCCGCCTGCGATCTCCTCAAGCGCGTGCGCGCGATTCACGAGACGCTCGGCGAAACCGACGCCTGGACCCGCTACCTCGCCGACCTGCGCGAGCAGAATCGAAACCTGCGCGCGCTGAAGGACGAGCTAGCCGCCGCGCGGCTGGTCTAATCCCTGCCGCTGTCATCCCGCCGGTCTCGTCGGGACGAAGCTCTACGCGCAGCCCGGCGCCCCTTCTTTCCACCGGTAGAACGCACCGATCAGCTCGGGGTGCGCGGCCATGCGGGCGCGCGTTGCCAGCCAGGCCGCTTCCCACGCGACCGGGTCCCGTAGCTCCGACTCCGGGTTGCCGCGGCTGCGCGCGACGAAGCCCGGGAATTCTGGACGACCCGTCGGCTGGCCGATGGGATTGTAGCGCAGGTCCATGCTCCAGCGCACGTCGTCGCTGTTGTTCGAGAGCGAGCAGTGCGGCGTCGTGCGGTGCATGAACAGCGCGCCACCGCGACGGATCGGCACCGGGATCGCGCGATCGACGTCGAAGTACTTGTCCGGCAGGTAGTTGCCCTTTTCGCCCGAGACGCAGTGTTGCAGCAGACCAACCTGGTGATTGCGCGGCACCACGCAGAGACACCCGTTCTCTTCGGTCGCGTCAAAGATCGGGATCCAGACCGTGAGCATCTCGGTCTCGTCGGCGTCCTCGACGACGACCGACGCATCCTGGTGCCACTGGGTCGCCCCGAGCATGACGCGCCCCGTCTTCGGATCGCGGGGCGTCAGTCGCTCCGGTGGCTTCAGGCGCACGTGCTGCACCGGATTGGAGTAGACCTCCGGTCCGATCAGCGATTCGGCCACGTCCAGCAGCGCCGGATTGCGGAGGATGTCGAACACGGCCGGCCCGAAGTGGCACCGCGTGTCCGGCTGGACGTTCTTGAACGGCAAAGAGAAATCGAAGTACTGCGCGTGGACTTGCCCGGTTTCGGCATAGAGTTGCGTGAGCCGCTTGCCAAACGGCAGGTCCGCGTGTGGCGACGACAGCTTGCCCTCCGCGAACAGCCGCTGCGCCAGACGGTCGAGTAGCTCCTCGTACTCTTCGACCATCGGGTCAAGGTACCCGGCCACGTCGATCAGGTCCTCGACGACGAGATACCCCTGCGCCTCGAACAACTCCACCTGGCGATCGATCAGTGCTGGCACGTTCCTCTCCTCGGCTGACGAGTGCTGAGCGATGCTGGACCCGCCGGACACCTCTGCCAGCGGTCATCCCTCGTGGAAGAGGTTACTGCCTGGCGCCTGAGTCGTCAACCTGGTGTGGCTGGCTTGCCAAGGCTGCGCCTCGGCAAGCCAGCCACACCAGGTTGAAAATTGCTCTAAAGTGGCGCTGCCTTCAAACCGGCGACGGGCCACGCAAAGCCGGGCAGCAACGGCGAGGTCAAGGTATCCTCCGCGGTGAGGGTGGCGACGTGGTGGAGCACGGTTTGCTCGCGACGGTAGACCTGCAGCGTCAGGTCGCGCCAGTCCACGATCCAGTATTCCCGCACGCCCTGGCGCGAGTACAGCTTGAGCTTGACCTCGCGGTCGCGTTCCTCGTTTCTTGGACCGGGCGAGAGGATCTCCACGATGAGGTCAGGAGCAGCGTGCAACTTCCCATCGTCCCCGAGCACCCGGTCCAGGCGCTCACGGCTGATCCAGACGAGGTCCGGCGCGACCGCTTCGTCCGCCCTGAAGATCACGCCCGGCGCTTCGATCGCGAGGCCAGCCCCTTCTTGCTCGTCCCAGGTCTGGAGCGCACGAAACATTTGTCCTGATGCGAATTGGTGGCGCCAGTGAGGCTGCGTGGACACGTACAGTTCTCCGTCGATAATCTCGTACCGATTCCCATTGTCGGGCAGGAGCTCGAGATCGTGGATGGTGAAGCGAAGCTCAGTAGACACCCGTCCCTACCTCCATGCACAGTTACGCCTGGTTGAGAGTTTCCAGCAAGGCCGGTATTTGGCGGTGCGCAACACCGCCAAATACCGGCCTTG
>DATLRG010000623.1:0-3952 GCA_035534795.1 Chloroflexota bacterium | reverse complement strand
GCGCGCGCGGGCGTTGTTCTTCTCGGCGGAGCTGGGGGCGCAGGTCGTTGGGGCGACGGCGTCGCTGCTTCTGGAGGTCGACGAGGCGCAAGACGTGGCGATCGGCAAGCACGACAAGGATTTTGCTCCGATGGCGGCGAGTACGAACGCCACGCGGGTCTATTACGGGACGGCCTGGGACGATACGACTCTCCTGCAGCGTCAGATCGAGGCGAACTTAGACGCTCAGTCGCGCGATGGGATCCGTCGTCATTTCGCCTACCCATGGGATCGGGTTGCGGAGTTCAATCCGGCGTACGGTCGTTACGTCGAGTCGGAGCGGGCACGGCTGGGCGTCGATCATCCTTTGTTTCGGACTCAGTACGAGCTGAAGGTGATTACCTGGGAAACGGGGTTCTTCTCGCCGGCGCATCGCGGCCAGCTCGCGGGCCATCAGCCACGCCGCGATGGTCCGGTCGATGGTGCAAGCTACATCGCGGCGATCGACGTTGCCGGGGGAAGCGAGGACGGCGGCGAAGCGGTGGCGACGGGCGAGCGAGAGCAACGCCAGGACTCGACGGTGATCTTGATCGCGCGTGTCGATTGGCGTGAGACAAGCGAGTTCGGCCGGGAGCCGGTGGCTCAGGTCGAGCAGGTCTACTGGTGGACCGGTGTTGATCTTCGGACTCAGTATGCCCAGATCGTCGATTTGTGCCGGTCGGTCTGGCACGTGCAGGCCTTGGCGGTGGATGCGACCGGCCTCGGTCGGGCGCTGGCTGACTTCCTGGTAAGTGCGTTTCCTCCTGGCGTGGTCGAGCCAGTCGTCGTCACGTCGGCGAGCAAGAGCGAGCTTGGCTATAACTTGCTGGCGGCGATCGCCGGTGGGCGGCTGAAGTGGTACGGGGCCGGTGATGAGGATCTGGAAAGCCGCGAGTTCTGGCATGAGGTTGGGGAGTGCCGGTATGAGGTTCGGCCGTCCCGGCTGATGAGCTGGTCGGTTCCCGAGTCACGTGGACACGATGATTTCCTCGCGGCGCTGGCCCTGGTCCCGGTCGCCGCGGCGAAGGCGACTCCACCGGCGGCGTCAACGGTGATCGCGGCGAAGGATCCGTACGGCTCCGATCGCCGCTATATCGGTGGCTACTCGTGAGGATGAATCTCTCGCGCCGAGGCGCAGATGTCTTCTTGGGAGGTCGGCGACAGGCGAGCTGGTCGGGTTCAAATCGTGAGGGCTAGTGGCTGGTCGTTGCGCCAGGCCGGCATCATTCTATGACGAGGGGGAGGGTCTCAGGGTGTCGCAAGTACACGTAAACTCGGACGGCGCGGCGGAGAACGCCGGCGGACGCGGCGACGAGCTCGGGGCGGATTCGGCGACAAGCGCCCAGAATCCGCGGTGGTTTCGGCGGCTGGTGAGCTGGCTCCCGGGTGGTGTTCGTTCCTCCGCGCCGGCTGGCACGGGGACCAGCCTCTACGAGACGACGGCACGCGAAGCTGGTCCTGGTGCGACGTTCTCGACGTCGAGCTTGACCGATGAAGATCGGGGCTGGCGCTCGCTCATCTCGGGTGGGATGCGTGAGCTCACCTGGGCCCAGATCATCGAGAATCTCAATAACACCACGGAGGCGTACCGAACTAACCCGCTGGCGTTTCGGCTCGTGCAGCTTCAGGTCGATCACGTCTTGGGCGACGGCATGACTCTCCGCTCGGCGGACCCGCGGATTCAGGCGGAGCTTGACCTGTGGTGGGATCATCCCCTTAACAATCTTGCCGTCCGGCAGTTCGACCTGCTGACCGCGTTGTCGATGGACGGCGAGCTCTTCGTGACCGTCCATCAGAACCCCTACGATGGGACGTCGTACATTCGGCTGGTTCCCTCGGCGCTCGTCGATCGAATCGAGACCAACCCGGACGATCTCGAAGACGAGCTCCGCTTCCATCAGACCGCGCAGCCGATGACGCCGGACACCTTGATGCGTATGCCGTCGGCGTTGCAGGCCGAGGGGCGCTGGTGGGACTTCGGCGACATGCGCCATTTCGCGGTGAACCGGCCGGCCGGTGTCGTGCGTGGTCAGTCTGATCTCTCGGCCTTGCTCCCCTGGCTTCGTCGGTATCGGGACTGGCTGACTGATCGGGTCAGGGTGAACAAGTTCAAGACCGCGTACCTGTGGCACGTCACGATCAAGGGCGCTGACCGACGGGCGCTGACTCAGCGGCAAGCGGAGCTTGCCGAGCCTCCGAGTCCTGGCAGCGTGATCGTCTCGAACGAAAACGAGGTCTGGGACGCGGTTCAGCCGAAAATCGACGCGCAGACGGTCGCGGACGACGGTCTGGCGCTGCGGCTGATGATCGCGGCCGGTGCGGGCGTGCCGCTCTACTGGCTCGCGGAAGCGGAGCATACCGCTCGAGGAACGGCGACCGAGATGAGCGAGCCGAGCTATCGACACTTCCGGCAGCGGCAAATCTACTTCGGCTGGGCGATACGGACTCTCGCGGTCGATGCGCTCCACCGCCGCGGCCTGGTCGATGTGACACTCGGCGATGTGCTCGCCGACTTCCCGGAGCTGGATACGTCGGGGGCGTTGGAAGTGGCGCAAGCCGGCGCGCAGCTGGCGAATTCGGTGGTGATCGCGCAACAGCAGGGGTGGCTCAGTCCAGCCGACGCCGGGGCGGTCTTCCGTCACTACGTCGGGGAAGCGAGTGCGATACCCGCGACTCCCGAGTCCGCCGGGAAGGCCGGTCCGGCTCTCGCTCCGACCGATCCGCGAGCGGCGGAGCCGGTCCCGCCGCCGTTTCCCGGTGGCGGCCTGGTCGCGCCGGAGCCGATCGTCAATGTGTGAGCTCCGGCGATCGCGGGCGCGTTCTCCGCCGGGCGGGCCAGTCGCCCCCGCGTTTTTGCTGCGGATTTTGACAGTGAGGTAGGGCGTAGGTGAGTAGGGCAGAAGTTGATCGTCGCCGCGGGATTCGGGACGAAAGCGGGCGATTTCCTCGGGTGTCGGAGCGGCCAGGCTACGGTCAGCCGGACGCGATTGACCCTTCCGGTTACTCCTTGGCGGATCGAGGGATGAGCGGCGATGGTGAGATCTCGGACGTTCAGGCGCCTTCGATGGCCGGTCGCGTGTCGATGGCTCCTCACGGCGATGATACGGTGCGGCCAACGCCAGGCGGGGCGCTCGGCGAGGCGGGTGCGTGCAGCACGTCCGCGGCGCTGGGTGTTGCGTCACTGCCCGTCGGGTTGACCGGTCAGCACGCGATTCGGATCGGCGAGGTCGGCCGCGGCTTGGGTGGCGATCTGAGCTTTGGTGGCGTGGGCCGGCCGGATCCGCTCGAATACACCGGCGATGTTCGAGGGTTCGGGGATCGGTCGCGCGAGCCGAGCGATTCTAGCGTCTACCGGGACTTGTACGGCGATGGCAACGACTGAGCGCCGGCCGGTTGTCAGTAATCGAGTGCGGGTAAAGGGCGCGGGCGGGTTGTAGCCGGTTGGAAGTACGCTTCGATTAGCCGACCTGGCACTGGGTGAAGGCGGTGCGGTTGGAGGTCGACGATCTCGACGTCATCGGTTCGCGCGCGAAGCCCGATCGGGAGACCAACTTTTCGAGATGGATCCCATCTAGCCTTGGAGAGTAGGGGTTTAGGGATGGTGTTTTTTGGGGGTGCGGTTTGGCGATTTTGACGGAAGCGGAGCGGCACCGGCTGGGTGACTCCGATTTCGCGGTTCCGGGGAAGCGAAAGCTACCGATTCACGACGAAGAGCACGCGCGGCTGGCGTGGGACGAACTCGACCGAACCGAGGGGCTCGGCGAGTACGAGCGTGAGCAGGCGCGGGACCGGATCATTCGGGCGCTGCATCGTCACGGAGTCAAGTTGTCGGTTCGGGGGGCGGCCGGGACAGGAACGGGGCAGGCACAGGGGCCTGCCCCTACCGGGGCGGCGGCGCGTGAGGCCATCGTCGAGGAGGCCTCCGCGGTGGTTG
>DATLRG010000622.1:0-3239 GCA_035534795.1 Chloroflexota bacterium | reverse complement strand
AGGTGCGCGAGCGCGTTCTTATCCCAGAGGCTGTAGCTGGCGATAATCACGCCGGTGAGCACCGCCAGTCGCGACCCCGGCTCCTGGACCGAGCGGACCAACCCTCGGACCGCGGACCAGCCCGCGCCCCGCGCGTGAACGGCGAGCACACCCAGGATGATCACTGCGATCGACAGACCGCCGGCGACGGAGATGTGCTCGCGGAGAATCAGAACGGCCCCGATGGGAATCAGCAGGATCCCGGTCCCGCGCGCCACCGGGTAGAAGATCGACAGATCGGTCTTCGCGTAGCCGTCGGTGAGTAGCCGAAAGTAGACCAGGTGCAACCCGACCGTCACCACGACGAAGGCCAGAGCGCCGGCCGGCAGCGCCTGAGACACCGCGGCCACGATCGCGAACGGCAGATAGAGCAGGCTCGCCACCGCGGTGAACGCCCAGGTAAAGGCGAAGGTATCACGACTGGACTTGGCCAGGTAGTTCCAGGTCGCGTGGGCAAAGGCCGATGCGAAGACGAGGGCCAGCGCCAGTTCAGTCATCGCCGGAGCGGTCGCGACCCCTTCGCCGACGCCATCAACCGCAGCCCGTCTCGGCGAGCTGTCGCTGGATCCCCGGCACGCTCGCATTGGTCTCGATCGTGAAGTTCACTCGATCGGCCAGGTAGCGGTCGTCCGACCACTCGAGTGACTCGCCATACGGCGAAAACGCGTGGCGGCGCACCTGCAAAAGCGGGATGTGCTGCGGCACCTGCAACAGCCGCGCATCGGCGTACGTTGCCGGGATGGCGTTGACGAGATGGCGGGCCGAGGCGAAGACGATCCCACGGCCCGCGAGCTCTGCGTAAATCGACTGGTGGTTGAGATCGACGGTCGCCAGCAAATCCCCGACCCGTGGTGGAAAGACGGTCCGCTCGATCATCAGCGGCTCGTCGTCCGCGAAGCGGACCCGGACTAGCCGGTAGACCACGCTGCCGAACGGAACGTCGAGCACTTTCGCCGATTCTTCATCGGCGGCCTGCTGCCCAAACTCGACGACCACGCCCGAGGGCTGCTTCCCCAGCGAGCGGATCCACGCCGAGAAGCTGATCAGCTCGCTCAGCGGCTGCGTAAGACGCGGCGTCAGGACCGCCAGCGGACGGCCCCGCGAACCCACGACAGTGCCGTCGGCGCGCAACGCGGCGAGCGCCTGGCGCACCGTGCCGCGCGCGACCCCGAAGCGACTCATCAGCATGTTTTCCGAGGGCAGCAGGTCGCCGGGCCGCAGCTCGCCCGCGTTGATCTGTCGGCGCAGCGCGTCGGAGATCTGTCGGTGGAGTGGGCGGGAGTCAGCGCGACTCAACTGTTCCCGCGGCTGGCAATCCGCCGATAGCCCTGGCGCGGGCACGACTGCCTCGTCAAACTTGTCCATACAGGCGCATTGTAGCGGCACGGCCGCGTCGGAGTCAATCCTCGGTCCTCGGCGAGTTTTCTTTCATCCATTGCGCTCAGCGGCCTGGAAGTTTATCATGAGCGGGCTGTCGCAGGGCCGCTGGCACAGGGGTTGCGCGTCATCCAGTCGCCGAGTAGTCGGTAGTGAGGCCTCTGACTTTGACGACGCTCGTCGTGATCCCAACGTACAACGAGGCCGCGAACCTCGAGCGCCTCGCCGCCGAGCTGCTGTCGCAGGACGGTTGCTCGCTGCTGGTCGTGGACGACAACTCGCCGGACGGTACCGGCGCGCTCGCCGACGAGTTGGGCCAACGCTTCGCCGGGCGCGTCGCCGTCCTACACCGACCGGGCAAGCAGGGCCTGGGCACTGCCTACGTCGCCGGCTTCCGTGAAGCCCTGCGCTCCGAGTGCGACGTCGTCGTCCAAATGGACGCCGACTTTTCGCACAACCCGGCTGACGTGCCGCGCCTGGTCGCCGCGTGCGAGCAGGCCGACGTGGCGATCGGCTCCCGCTACGTGGCCGGCGGGGGTGCCGAGAACTGGCCGCTCCATCGCTGGTTGATCAGCCGCGGCGGCTCCCTCTACACCCAGGCGATCCTCGGATTACCGGTCCGCGATCCGACGAGCGGGTTCAAGTGCTTCCGGCGCCTGGCCCTGGCGAGCGTGGACCTCGGCCAGATTCAGGCGACCGGGTTTGGCTTTCAGGTCGAGATGAACTGGCGCTGCCACCGGCAGGGCCTGCGTCTGGTCGAGGTGCCAATCCGATTCGTCGATCGCCGCCTGGGGCAGTCGAAAATGTCGCGGGGAATCTTCCTCGAAGCGCTCGTACTGGTCTGGCGGCTCCGACTGGGCTCGCGGCAAAGGCCCGACAGCACCGGGATATCCACCTCTTGATGGGGACACGCTTACTCGGCTGGCTGGACGTTACTCGCCTGGTGCGTTTCGGGTTGGTGGGACTCACCGGCGTTGGCATCAACCTGGTGATCGTTCAGGTGCTCTTCGGGCGGCTCCACTGGACCGCGTTTCTGGCCTCGGCGATCGCGGTCGAGCTGAGCGTCGTCAACAACTTCCTCTGGAACAACTGGTGGACCTTCGGGCAGCGGACGATCTCACCCGTGCGCTTCGCCCGGTTCAACCTCGCGTCGCTGGGCGGGCTGCTGATCACCTCGGTCGTGTTCACCGTCCTGGTCCAGCACCTGGCCCTGTACTACCTGCTGGCCGACTTGATCGCCATCGGCGCCGCGACCGGCTGGAACTTCGTCGCCAGCGTGTTTTGGACGTGGGCAAGCTAGAGTTCAGCGCAGCAGGGACCGAGGGATGGTGTGTGTGACAAATTGGCCGAAAAGGCCAATTTGTGTTGTGGTTCAGGAGATTGTGAAGTTTCGACCGGCGGTCAGGTTGGGTGGTAGAGTTGTGGATAGAGATCGTATGGGTCCTGGTCGTCGAGGCTCGACGATGAAGGACGACGGGTGTTGATCGCGGCGGGTCTCTGCCCCCAGCGAGTCCGGCCCGCGAAAAAGGGGGGCCCATCGTCCGGCACGCCGACGAACCAGACCAAGCCGTAAACGCGGACCTCTGCTTCGTCCCCGCGACCCATGCGCCAACGGAGCGGGTCCCGGCCAGCAAGCGCAATCGCTCGGGGGCGAGGTGGTCTCGGCCTGGATCGCGGTGCTGGTGCTGGTGGATAACTGCACGCGGCGGAGCCTGGGGCTGCCGCTGTTCGCGGTGGGGGCGCACGTGACGGCGGAGATGGTAGCCGACGCACTGGCGACGCTGTTACCGAAAGGGCTGGCGTACCTGATCGCCGAGCGGTTC
>DATLRG010000621.1:0-3241 GCA_035534795.1 Chloroflexota bacterium | reverse complement strand
GATCACACCGGTCCATCGTCCTTCTCACCCTGGCCTCCCGGTCGATTCTGTCGAACGTCCGTTCGCGAGACTCAGAATATCCGTTCGGGAGAGGGTGGTCAATGAGAACGGTATTAGAAGTCATCTCCAGGCAGGTCGGTGGGGGGCCCGGGGGCACCCACCGACCTGCCTGGAGATAATTTCTGAAGGTCAGGTAGGCCGGGCGCGCGCGGCGCGCCGGGCGGCGGCCGTCGCGACGGCGTCGCAGCGCTCATTCTCGGGATGACCGGCGTGGCCTTTGACCCAGTGCCACTCGACGTGCCGGCCACGCGAGAGGCTGGCGAGCTGCTGCCAGAGGTCCTGATTCTTCACCGGCTGCCCGGTCGTCGTCTTCCAGCCGCGACGGTCCCACTCGGGAAGCCACTCGTTCATCCCTTTGACCAGGTACTCGCTGTCGCTGTTGACCGTCACGGCGCCGATGCCGGCGTCGACCACCGCCCGCAGTCCGGCAATCGCCGCCAGCAGCTCCATCTTGTTGTTGGTGGTGTGGATCGAGCTGCCGGAGAGCTCGCGGTCCGGCCGGCCGGGAATGCGTACGATCGCGCAGTAGCCGCCGGGGCCAGGATTTCCCTCGGCCGCTCCATCGGTGAAAATGGTGGCCGACAACTTCTCGGGTGTGACCACTGGCTCGCCCACGGGATCGGTGCTCTGAGCATCGGCGGGCCGTGGGACCGGCGGAAGGAGCCGCGTCGGCTTCGGGATCGACGGAACTGGCGCCGGAGCTTCTCCAGCCGGGGCCGAGGTCGGCAGGCCACGGCTGGTGGCGTCTGGGGCCCGCGCATCGCCGATTGCTCGGGCCGCGAGGTCCCGCGGTGCGGCCGCGTGGCTGCTGGCGTCGGCAGCCCGCCCCAGTGGTCGCGGCCCGGCCGGCTCGGCATCCAGAAGCACCAGCAGCCGCTGCTCCAGATCGGCGAGCTCGTCCTGCACCGTTGGCGCGAGCGGAACCCGGTTCGCGCGCGCGAGCCCGGTGGCCTCGCAGAGCGTGCGGTAGCGTTTGATCAAATCCAGCGGTCGGTCCTCTAGTTCGTGGATCGCCACCACGGCCCTCCGGTCTCGCCCGCACCGGCTGGCGCGAACGGGCAAAGATTCGTCATCTCCGGAGTATCCCCCAACCAGCCCCCGAGCGCAAGAACAGTGCGCGTTATAATAGCGGACGTCTACCGCGTTCTAACGGTAGTTTGTCGAGGTTGGCAGGATGGCAGTCGTAGGGGCAGGAGTCAATGACACGGGGGTCTGCCCCTACCCAGCGGCGACCGGGCCGTGCATCCAGCCGGAAATCAACAAACCACCGCTATTCCGCGGACCAACGCCCGACGGACCGATCGGTGCGTGGAGACGTACCGCGCGAAACGTAAGAGGTAAGACGCAAAACGCAAGGCTGGTGCGCCGAGACGACCGTCGTTTGCGTTTTGCATTTTGCGCATTACTCAGTAGGAGGTGCTGATGACCCGGGTTGGCTTCTGCTTCAAGGTGAAGCAGGAACGGATTCCCGCGTACAAGGAGCGGCACCGGGCGGTCTGGCCGGACATGCTCCAGGCGCTGCGGGAGACCGGCTGGCGCAACTACAGCCTGTTCCTGCGCGACGACGGCCTGATCTTCGGGTACCTCGAGACCGACGACTTCTCAGCGGCGCAGGCGGGGATGGCCGAGCGGGAGGTCAACCTGCGCTGGCAGAAGGACATGGCCCCCTTCTTTGAGGAGCTGGCAGGACGGCGCCCTGACGAAAGCATGCTGCTGCTCGAGGAAGTCTTTCATCTCGAGTAATGGTCGTGGATACACCCCTATTCATCCACGCAAGGCAGTGCTATAATGCGCGCGACCGAGAGATCGAGGAGGTGAGCCAGAGCGACTTTGGCCTTTTGGCGTGACAGTCGATTCGGGAGAAGCGGTATTGGCGTGACGCCCATCCGCGCACGCGTTGCGCGGGTTTACCGAAAAGTTCGGTTTTCTCGGATGGCTGTAACCGGCACGGCGAGGCGGCTCGACCGAACGTCGCGACGCTGGGTTACAGATCAACCGAATCACATAATTTGGCGAGGAGGTTTCGGATGTCCAGCGTATCCCTGGAGCACGTCACGAAGCGATTCGGCGAAGTGACCGCTGTGAACGACATGACCATCGAGGTCAAGGACAAGGAGTTTCTGGTCCTGGTCGGTCCCTCGGGCTGTGGTAAGTCGACCTGCCTGCGACTCATCGCCGGTCTGGAAGAGGTCAGCGCGGGCAACATATACATCGGCGAGCGCCTGGTCAACGACGTCGCGCCAAAAGACCGCGACATCGCCATGGTCTTCCAGAGCTATGCCCTCTACCCGCACATGAGCGTCTACGACAACCTGGCCTTCGGCCTCCGACTGCGCCACACTCCCAAGAAGGAAATCGACCGGCGCGTCCACGAGGCCGCCGAGATTCTCGGCATCGCCGCGCTGCTCAACCGCAAGCCGAAGCAGCTCTCAGGAGGACAGCGCCAGCGTGTCGCCCTCGGCCGCGCCATCGTTCGCGAGCCAAAGGTCTTCTTGATGGACGAGCCGCTCTCCAACCTCGACGCCAAGCTGCGCGTCGCGACCCGTGCCGAGCTGATCAAGCTCCACCAGCGCCTGCAAACCACCGTCATCTACGTGACCCACGACCAGACCGAGGCGATGACGATGGGCAGCCGGATCGCCGTCCTGCGCGATGGCATCCTCCAGCAGCTCGACACGCCGCAGACTCTCTACGACCGCCCAACCAACATGTTCGTCGCCGGCTTCATCGGTAGCCCCGCGATGAACTTCTTCGACTCGAAGCTCGTCGGCACCCCCGATGCGATGTACGTCGACGGCAACACCTTCAAAGTGCGCATTCCCGCCGACAAGGCCGAGAAGCTCCTCCCGCACCTCGGCAAGGAAGTTGTCTTCGGCATCCGACCCGAGGACATCGTCGACCGGGCAACCGTGCAGAATGTCCCGGCCGACAGCACGATGAAGGTGCAGGTCAACGTGGTCGAACCGCTCGGCAGCGAGCAGTTCGTCTACTTGCTGAGCGGCGACACCGAGTTCGTGGCGAAGATGGATGCCCGGACCCCGATCCGTGCGGGCCAGCAAATGGAAGTTGCGCTCGATCTGGCGCACATGCACGCCTTCGACCGCACGACCCAGGTTTGCATCACCTGAGACCAGTCGTTTGTCCTGAGTGAGATGAGGGAAGCGCTTGGTGGAAGAGTTGC
>DATLRG010000620.1:0-4496 GCA_035534795.1 Chloroflexota bacterium | reverse complement strand
CGCGGTGCCCAAACAACCGCTTTGAGCTGACTCTGGAAGGACACAGTTCAGGCGCGCACGAGCGCGGCTGAACCTCGCGTCACTCAGGACCCGTGTTGGGCCTTATCCGCCTGGTCTGCCAGGTCGCGGAGGGCTGCAAAGAACTGAGGCGTTTGGCCGATGAAAAGCCCGTCGGCAATAAAGGCGTTGAGCGTGGCCAGTGCAGCCCCCTTGGTCTGGGTCGGGCGAATGATCGAAACGACGGGGAGCCCCCGGCTGAGGAAGATGGTTGGCTCGGGCATGATCAGGTTCGTCTGGAAGTCCTCCCCGCCAAAGGGAGAGGCATTGAGGTCCGGAAACACCAACCCGTTCGTGGGGTCGGTCAGGGGAGGTGCATTGCCCGCTTTGTCGCTCCACGTCTGAAAATGCATTGTCTCGGTTGGGCCGATACTGAGCACGATGCGTAATACTTCTGGACTGGTCACCCTCTGGGCGAGCTGCGGGTAAAGGCTGGTGCCCCCTTGCTCGATGAATCCAAAGTGGAATCCTGCCGTGTTGGCGATCGCTTGAATGTGGTTATGAGGGGTGAGGTCGCCGTCGTTTCGGGGAATCGCCGGAAACTTCCCCTTGCTCAACCCCGGGATTGCCTGGGGGAACGTGTCGCCGAAGTCGGGGTTTTTCGTGCGGCTGCGGTACCGTGTCCACCAACTGGTATCCACGGTCAGCTGCATGAGGTTGGTGAGGCGCCCGATTTGCTGAGCGCCGCTGGCTTTACTGCTCGGCAACGTGCGAAACTGGTCCAGATTGACGGGGCTGAAGCCCTTCGAAGTCAGGTAGGCGTTGAGGAAGGTGTGGTGGCTGATCTCATCCTCGGTATTGTCGTGGATGTACTGGGACATGTCCGAGTCCAGCACTTGAATGGCAGTCGTGTAGAGAGCGTTTCCACTCCCTCCGGGGACTTCCTTGTCCTGGATTCCTCCGAGTTCGTTGTATTGCTGCCAGAGATCGCTTTCGATGATCTCGATTGCGGCCAGGTACCGGAGAATCGCCACGTCGCCCTTGGTTGCCTTCGTGGAATTGTTCCCGGCTGCGAAAACGAGACTGTTGCTCAGCAGGCCGACGCCGATTGTTCCTGCTCCGACCGCGACTCCCTTGCGCATCAAGGAGCGACGGTTGGTGGAAGCGTCCAACGGTTGCAGCTTTCGGCTCATGATCTCCTCATCTTATCGTTGCACGGTCGTTGACGACCGACCCGATGGCGATGGCTGTCGAAACGAGCCACCGACATTGGGCACAACTTCCACGATAGAAGCATTGTTGTAAACGGACCGTGAATAGGACCCGACTGCCGATGAACAAACGGTTACACATTCAATGACGAATTCAGAAGCAGGAGTTCGGCACTTTGGACAGTCGGTTCCTCAAAGGCCTTCCAGAGATGGTATGCGCCGTCTCGAAGAGCCAGCGCATACCATCGCTGGAAGGGTTTTGAGACGATCAGCGGCCGATGATCTGGCGCAGGCGGGGCAGATCAAGAGACGCCTGAAGCCACCCGGCGAGGCGGTCGTACTCGCCGGTGCGGCCGAGGCCGGCCTGTGCGTGGAGGTCCAATCCTCGTCGCTCACCCAACCACCGGATCAAAGCCTCGCGGACCGCGGCGTTCTCGAACAGTCCGTGGAGGTAGGTGCCGACGACGAGGCCATCCGCTGAGCGGCACCCGTCGGGATGCGGCCGGCCGCCGTCGACGATCGAGAAGACCGGCTGGCCCTCGGCGTGGGATTCGCCCATGTGAATCTCGTAGCCGGTCAACCGCTGGTGAGCGAGCTGACCCACCCAGCCCGGACCCGCGACGCCGGTCGCCACGACCTGCCGCGTACGCTTCTCGGTCTGAAAGACCGTCTCGACGGGAAGCAGGCCGAGGCCAGGAACGGCGGCGTCGGCAGATTCGACGGCGAGTGGGTCCAGCAGCCGCTTCCCCAGCAGCTGATATCCGCCACAGATGCCGAGAATCGGGGTCTGCTGCTCCGCGAGGCGCCGGAGCCGGTCGGCGAGGCCAGACGCGCGCAAAGCCAGAAGGTCGTGCGCGGTCGACTTGGTGCCGGGCAGGATCACCAGATCCGGCTGGCCGACGTCCGCCGCACGCTCGACGTAGCGGAGGGAGATCGTCGGCTCGGCGGCCAGCAGGTCGAAGTCGTCGAAGTTGGCGAGGTGGGGGAGACGGATGACGGCCACGTCCAGCGGTACGCTCCCGCCAGGTGGCACCAAACGGCGTTCTTCGAGCGCGACGGAATCCTCCTCGGCGATGCGCAGGTCGTTCAGGTGGGGCAGCACACCGAGGACCGGCTTGCCGGTCTTCTCTTCGAGGAAGGTCAGGCCGGGACGGAGCAGCTCGAGATCGCCGCGAAAGCGGTTGACGATCAAGCCGCGGACCAGATCGCGCTCCTCGGGCCGGAGCAGCTCGAGCGTGCCGACCAGCGCCGCGAAGACGCCGCCGCGGTCGATGTCGCCGACCAGCAGCACCGGCGCGTCGGCGTGGCGGGCGATACGCATGTTGACGATGTCGCCGTCCCGCAAGTTGATCTCGGCCGGGCTGCCGGCGCCTTCGATTACGACCAGATCATATTTTTCACGCAGGCGGTCGAGCGCATCGGCGACGACCGGCCAGAGCGCCGCTGTCCGGGAGAAGTAGTCCACGGTTTCCGCGCGTCCGAGCGGCTTGCCCAGGACGACGATCTGCGCGCGTGCGCCGGCCTCCGGCTTGATCAGCACCGGGTTCATCTCGACGGTCGGTGCGACGCCGGCGGCTTCGGCCTGCACCGCGGTCGAGCGGCCGATCTCGAGGCCGTCGGGTGTCACCGCCGAGTTCAGGGCCATGTTCTGGGCCTTGAACGGCGCGACCCGCAACCCCTCCTGCCGGAACAGACGACAGAGGCCGGCGACGATCAGCGACTTGCCGACCGAGGAGGCGGTCCCCTGGACCATCACGACCCTAGCCACGGGCTAGCCGGCTCACGAATCTCTGCGCCAGCCCCGGCCGCGCGCCCAGGTGCAGGTGGACGTACGACGCGAACACCGAGTCGCGGGCCCAGCCCTCCAGGCGAGAGGGAGCCTCTTCGAAGGAATACGCGGCGAACTCGGGCGCGAGCGCGGTTTCCAGGCGGGAGCGGTGGAACTCGTGGCCACGGAGCGTTTCGCCCCGGTGCAGGATCGGACCGTCCTGTCGCGCGAGGACAGTCCGGTAGCCGATCGTCAGACGCTCTCCCATCGTCGACCACGCCGGAATCAGTCCGATCATCGGGAAGCGCCGGCCGTCGAAGCCGACGATGCCTTCGGACAGGTACATCAAGCCGCCACACTCGGCGTAAAGCGGCAGCCCAGCGGCGACCGCGCGCCGGATCGCCTCGCTCAGCGTCCGGTTTGCACTGAGCGGCTCGGCGAAGACCTCCGGAAAGCCTCCGCCGAAATAGAGCCCATCCACGGCCGGGAGGTGGTCGTCGGCGAGCGGGCTGAATGGGACGATCTCGGCGCCCCAGGCGCTGAGGAGATCCAACGAATCCTCGTAGTAAAAGCCAAAGGCCGCGTCGCGGGCGACGCCCAGCCGCGCGGCGCGGAGGACGGGCGTATCGGGAAAGAGCTGACGGCCGGGATCCGGCAAGGCGCCGGCGCGCCTGGCCTGATTCAGGACCGCCGATACGTCGACGGTCCGCTCGACCTGCTCGGCCAGGCGCGCGAAGAATTCCGTGTTCGGGGCGGTTTCGGCGGCTGGCACAAGGCCCAGGTGGCGCTCGGGAATCGTGAGCTCGGGGCGCTCGGGCAGGTAGCCGAAGACCGGGAGGCCGGCGAGCGACTCGATCGGCTTCGCCGCCCAGCGGTAGTGCGTTTCGCCGCCGACGCGGTTCAGCACCACGCCGATCACGCGCACGTTGGGATCCAGGAGCTTACAGCCCAGTGCGACGGCGGCGGCACTACGCGAGGTGGTCGCGACGTCGACGACGAGGAGCACCGGTGCATCCAGCAGCTTCGCCAGACGCGCCGTCGATCCTTCCTCGCCGTCGTCGCGGCCGTCGAAGAGGCCCATCATCCCTTCGACGAGCGCCACGTCGGCGCCCCTCGTCGCCCGCCCGAACAGCTCGAGCAGCGCCGCATCCGGCAGAATCCAGTTGTCCAGATTGCGGCAGGCTCGCCCGGCCGCGGCGGCGAGGTAGCCCGGGTCGATGTAGTCCGGTCCCGCCTTGAACGGCTGGACCCGCGCACCACGCCGGCGCAGCGCGGCACCAAGGCCCGTCGCCAGCGTGGTCTTGCCCACGCCGCTGGCAACGCCGGCCACGATCAGGCGGGGGACGTCCTGCATAAAACCTCGGTTCACTGCTGATGCGGTCGCGGAAGCGCTGAGTCAAGGCTCGAGCGACCCGCTCACCCTTCAATGCTAAGGCCACCCGGTCACCTTGGCAACCCCCGGGGAGCATTTTGGAATTGGCTGGTAGAAAGGTGGCCCGTCGGGCCACCTTTCTACCAGC
>DATLRG010000619.1:0-7303 GCA_035534795.1 Chloroflexota bacterium | reverse complement strand
ATTGGGAATGGCTGGGTGAAAACGGGCCCCGTTGGCCCGTTTTCACCCAGCCATTCCCAATCACCTCCGCTGCATCATAAATCAAACTTGATCCACGGTGAAAACTGGAAGGATCTGCTTGATTTGCCGTGCAAATCAAGCAGATCCTTCCAGTTTTCACCGTGGTATGACGACAGAGCGCCTGGACCACAATCGGCGCCAGTGCCCCCCACAAGCGCGTCGCAGCGCCCGCCGTTCACTGCTTCACGGCGATCGGGCCGATTCTGACGGCGCCGTCGGGACGCCCGTCGACTGGCAGCCGCCCGCCCGCGTCGTACAATCCAAGGTCGATCCAATAGTTACCGGTGGGCGTGTTCCGGGGAATCGACAGGCCGTGGCGATCGACGACGGTGCCGCGCCAGCGAGTCGTTGGAGCCAGGCCGCTGACCGGTCGCAGATCTTGCTGCGCGATGGTCTGGCCGCGCTGATCGACGAGATGCACGAACACCGTCAGATCGCGCGCGAGCGGACCGGCGGCGTGCCAGGTGAGGCGGACCGGAATCGCCGCGCCGGGACGAGCCGTGGGCGGGAATGCTACCGCTGTCAACGTGACGCCGTCGGCAAAGCGCGCGCCGAGCGGCTCTCCTGGGCCGAGCGCGGTGCCGGTGAGGTATGGATGGACGTCGGAATCGCTCAGCGAGACCGTGGTCAGCGGGTAGGCACGACGCGTCAGCCAGTCGTCGAGCGCGCGCTGGCCAGCACCCAGGACGCCGTGATACTCGACCAACCAGATCGCTCCGCTCGAGCCCAGGAGGGGCGCTATCTGCCGGTCTGTGGCTCCCGGCACGCTCTGCTGCAGGTAGCCAGTGCCGACGGGAATCGCCACCCACGGGTGCGGGCTCGGGCTCAGGGCGCTGTAGTATCCTGCCTGCTCCAGCGTGAGGAAGACGGCGTGATCGCCGGGGGCGAGCTGCTGGTCCAGGAAGGATTGAACGCCCGATGGATTCCAGAACGACGGCGGCAGGCCCGGCTGGCGGTACCACGAGAGCAGACTCGCACCGTTGACCGCGAGGACCACGCCGAGGGCCAGCCACGCGCGCGGCGACGTGGTCTTCTCCGCTAGGACGACGATCAGGAGTATCCAGAAGGCGAGCGCCGGTGCGAGGTAGCGCGCGGGCACGCCGAGCCTCAGCCAGCCTGAGCTCACCCCCAGCGCGAAGACCACGGTCACGATCAGCTCGACGACGGCGAATCCTGCCAGCGGCGCGCGCGGCAGCTCGGTGACGGCCGGACCGAGTGTCAGGGCGACGACCGCAAGCACGGCCAGGAGCATCACCGCGCGCGTCGCGTCTGATCCGGTCACGAGAAGATCGACCGCGCCCCGCGTGTCGGCCAGCAGGCCGGGCTGGGCCGAGCCGGTCGTCGGACCGCCACTGCGCAGGGTCGACAGCCAGCCATTGCCGAAGATGAAGGCGAGCCAGGGGACGATGCTCAAGCCGACGAGGAGGAGCGGACCGAGGGAGCCTGGTTTGCTCCGTCGGATCAACAGGTCGATCGCCTGACCGAGCAGCACGCCGGCCACCAGGAACGAGGTCCAGATGGCCAGGACGCCGCTCCCGAGGTAGAGGCGAGCCCAGACGCCTCGGGAAGGGGCGCGTCGCGTCTCGCAGTAGGCCCAGCAGTTCAGCACCACGAAGCAGAAGCCCGGCGCGAGATCGCGGACGGTCGCCGCATCGCCAACCAGGATCGACGATGCCGCCAGGAGCAAAGCGCCGCGAGCCGCGGCGCGATTGCCGAGGAATCGCCGAATCCAGGCCGCGAAAACGACGACGGTGAGCGTGCCGAAGCTGGCGGTGAGGTACTTCACCGCGAAGGGGTGGGTTCCGACGATCGCCACCCACGGACGCAAGGCGAGGTAGAACAGGGGCGGGTGAACGTCGTGGGCGAGGAAGCCGAGCGCGTCGGGGATGGGAATGATTCCCAGCGCCAACGAGAGCCCACCGTCGAGGCCGAGGTTCGTTCCTCGAATGGCCAGGCTCTGGACGGAAAAGGTCAGGAACACGACGAGGAGGACCGTGACCGGTGCCCGGACGACGCTACTTTGACCGGCCGTCGCAGCCAACGGTTCGCCTGACGAAACACCGGACTTCAATAGCCGACCGCGAACCCGTCGGAGCGCGGATCGCTGCCGGCGATGAGCGACCGTTCGTGGTTCCCCGGGTCTTCCCACGCCTCGCGTCGCCAGATGATCTGGCCGCGTCCAAAAGCGGCCTGCTCGGCGGCGACCTTCACGTCGTGGCCGAGCCGGACGAGTTCCGCGACGACTTCCTTGGGCACCCCGTGCTCGACCAGCACTTCGTTGCCGCTCGTCACCTGCCAGCGCGGCGCATCCAGGCTGGCCTGAGGGTTGAGGCCCCAGTCGACCGTATTCAGGACCATCTGCAAGTGCCCCTGCGGCTGCATGTGCCCGCCCATCACCCCGAAGGGACCGATCGGCTGTCCATCACGCGTCAAGAAGGCCGGAATAATCGTATGGTAGGGGCGCTTCCGGGGCGCGAGCGCGTTGGGGTGGTCCGGATCGAGTCGAAAGCCGGCGCCGCGATTTTGTAGCGCGATCCCCGTGTCGGGGACGACGACGCCCGAACCGAATCCCTGATAATTCGACTGGATGTAGCTCACCATCATGCCATCGGCGTCGGCCGTGCAGAGGTAGACCGTACCGCCGCGCGAGGGATCGCCAGGCTGGCGCACCTGGGCGGTGTCGCCGATCAAAGCGCGCCGCTCCGCCGCGTACGTTTTCGCGAGCAGGCCAGTCGTCGGGACGTCGGCATGCTCCGGGTCGGCGATGTAACGATGAGCATCGGCGAACGCGAGCTTCATGGCTTCGATCTGGAGGTGATATGCCTCGACCGAGTCGCGCCGGAGGCGGCCAAGATCGAAGCCCTCGAGGATGTTGAGCGCCAGGAGCGTCGTCAACCCCTGACCGTTCGGCGGAATCTCCCAGACGTCGTAGCCGCGGTAGTCGGTCGAAATTGGCTCGACCCAGGTGCTGGTGTGCGCGGCGAGATCGTCGCCGGTCACGAAGCCGCCGGTGCGGGAAGCGAAGCGCGCGATCTGGCTGGCGATCTCGCCACCGTAGTAGTCGTCAGCTCGGCTCTGGGCGATGCGCCGCAGCGTGCGAGCGTGATCTGGCAGGCGCCAGACGTCGCCCGGCCTCGGCGCACGGCCACGCACGGTGAACGCATCGAACCAGGGAGCGAACTCGGCTCCGACGAGGCTGGCTTGCAGGCGTGCGGCCTGCTGCCAGGCGTTCGCGACGATCGGCGTCACGGCGAAGCCCTGCTCGGCGGCCGCGATCGCCGGCGCGAGCACGTCCGCGAAGTCCAGGCGTCCGAAGCGCTGGTGCAGGTCGCGCCAGACAGCGGGCGCACCGGGGACCGTGACCGGCACCCAGCCGCGCGCCGGCATCGTGGTGTGGCCGGCCGCGCGGACCAGGTCGAGCGTCAACGAGGCCGGCGCGCGGCCGGACCCGTTCAGTCCGTGCAGGTGAGAGCCATTCCACACCAGCGCGAAGGCATCGCTGCCCAGTCCGTTCGAGGTTGGCTCGACGACCGCGAGCATCGTCGCGGTCGCGATTGCCGCGTCGACGGCGTTGCCGCCGGCCCGAAGGATATCCAGGCCTGCCAGTGCGGCCAACGGCTGACTCGTCGCCACCACGCCCCGCCGGGCAACGGTCGGCGAGCGACGCGATGGGTAGGGAAGCTCGAGCAGGTTCACCGGCGATCTCCTGTATCGGAATCCAGCACAATAACGTACGGCGAGGCCACGGTGAGAACCACAGCCATACTCTGTGTTCTCTGTGCCCTCTCTGCGTCTCTGTGGTGAACCGTCCCGGTCTGACCGAGCCCAGACATTCGGGACGCTTGATGCTGTCGTTCTCACCGTGGACCAACAATAGATCCGGACAGATGCTAACAGGGAGGCGGCGTGAAACGCAAGACGCGATTCGTCGTGGACCGGATCCTGCCACGCCTCACCGCTTATTCCAAGCACGAGGTGACACCGTGGCTGAAAAGTCCGAAAAGCAACTACAATCCGTCGAGTACCCGATGCCGTCGCTAGTGAACGCGGACCGGGTGATTGACGAGCTGTACGGCAACAACCCGAACCGGAAGATCCCGCTCGACCAGATTTGCGAGGCCGAGGCCAAAGCATCGGTCGCGCCGGACGTCATCACTTACTTTCGGCACATCCCCAACACGTCCTACACCAAGAGCGAGCTGCGGGACGCGCTGAATCACCTGGTGAAGGAACGCGGCCGCGAAAAGGAAGTGGGACTGTTTGGCGTTGGGCGCGCCGAGCACGAGGCGCAACAAGAGCGGCACCAGAAGCAGGTCTGACGGTGAGTCCGGGCAGCCTCACCCCCTGCCCAACGCTAACCCCGCGAAACTGTCCGCCCATGAAATCGGAGTTGGCGAGGGGCCGAGGGGATGAGGCCACTCGGCTCCCTTCGTCCAGGAACGCCACTCTCCAGGGCGCGTCCTACCGTCCTCAGCCGCGGGCTGGACCGCCTCCGCGACCGGGCTGCACGAGCTTTTCCGGCTGGAGGATCTCGTTCAACTCCTGTTCGCCAAGGCTCGTGCGCTCGCGCGCGACCTCGCGAATGGTCTTGCCGGCCGCTAGGGCCTCTTTCGCGATGGCCGCGGCGCGTTCGTAGCCGATGACCGGCGCCAGGGCGGTCGCGAGCATGAGTCCTTTTTCCAGGAGCTCTGGGCCGCGGCCGGTCGCCTTGATACCGGCCACCGCTTGAGTCGCAAAATTCTCGGTCGCCCGGCCGAGGAGCGTGATGCCTTGCAGCAGGTTGATGGCCGCGACCGGCATCATCGTGTTCAGCTCGAAGTAGCCCCACTGGCCGGCGGTGGCGATCGCCGCGTCGTTGCCGAGCACCTGCGCTCCAACCTGGATCAGCGCCTCGGCGATCACGGGATTGACCTTGCCAGGCATAATCGAGCTTCCCGGTTGCACTTCGGGGAGAAGGAGCTCGCCGAACCCGGCGATCGGACCGGACGCGAGCAGACGGATGTCGTTGGCGATTTTCATCAAGCTGATGGCGGTCGAGCGGAGCGCGCCGCTGAACGAGACGACGCCGTCGATCGTGCTCTGCGCCTGGAAGTGATTCGGCGTCTCCCGGACGGGAATCCCGGTGTGCTGGGTGATCCACGCGCAGACGCGCCGGGCGAACTCGGGGTGCGTATTGATGCCCGTTCCCACGGCCGTTCCCCCGAGCGCGAGCTCGGAGAGGTCTTCCTCGGCGCGCGTCAGCCGGCGCTGGGCGTGGTCGATCTGGCCGGCCCAGCCGTGAAACTCCTGGCCAAGCCGAATGGGCGTCGCATCCTGGAGGTGGGTGCGGCCGGTCTTGATGATCGACCAGAACTCGCTCGACTTGTCTTCAAGGGTCTGCCCGAGCCGGGTCAGGGCCGGCAGCAAGTCCTCGTGGAGCGCGGCCAGCGCCGCGAGGTGCATGGCCGAGGGGATCACGTCGTTCGAGGATTGGCCGAGGTTCACCTGATCGTTCGGGTGGACCAGGCGCTCGCCGCCTTTGGCGCCAAGCAGCTCGTTGGCGCGGTGTGCGATGACTTCGTTGGCATTGGTGTTGGTGGACGTCCCCGAGCCGGTCTGAAAGACGTCGACCGGAAACTGGTCGTCGAAACGGCCATTGGCAACTTCCCGGGCCGCCTGGGCGATGTGGTCGGCGATGCGTGGCTCGAGCAGGCCGAGGTCGCGGTTGACGATCGCGGCGGCCTCCTTGATCGTACCGAGCGCCCAGATGAAGCGGCGAGGCATCCGCAAGCCGCTGATCGGAAAGTTCAGGACCGCTCGCTGAGTGGAGGCGCCGTAATAGGCGCTGGCCGGGACTTCCATCTCACCCATGGTATCGCGCTCCCGGCGCGTCGGGATCGGATCGGACATGCTTCCTCCTTGCGATCTGTCAGATTTTATCATGCGAAAGGCGCTTCTTTGTTCGGTATCTGAACAACTGATATAATACCCGTGCGACGCGGTTCCAGCCGAGGCTTCATGCACGTTCGTCGATTGTCGCTTGCCCACTTCCGCAATTACGAGCGACTCGATCTTGACCTGTCTCCGAACACGACGATTATCTATGGGGATAATGCGCAGGGGAAGAGCAACCTCCTCGAAGCGATTTTCTACCTGGCGACCACCCGTTCGTTTCGCGCCGGTAGTGACCGGGAGCTGCTGAGCTGGGGACACGCCGACGACCCGATCGGTTTTACCCGTATCGCCGCGCGGGTCGAGCGCGCCGCCGAGACGTTCGATCTGGAGATCGTGCTGCGTGAGGAGCCGCGGAGCGCGGAAGCGGAAAGCAACGTGCCGCTCTTCACCAAGCGGATCAAGCTGAACGACGTGCCGCGTCGTGCGATCGACGTGATCGGCGCCGCCACGGCGGTGATGTTCTCTCCGCAGGACCTGGAGCTGGTCGAAGGCGCTCCGCTGCTCCGGCGCCGCTACCTGGACGTGACGATCTCGCAGGCCGATCGCGTCTATTGTCGAAGCCTGGCGCAGTATAACCGCGTCGTCCTGCAGCGGAACCACCTGCTGCGGACAATTCGCGATCGTGGCGCTCCGCCGGACCAGCTGCACTTCTGGAATCGCGAGCTGATCACCGCCGGCGCCTTCATCGTCGGGCAGCGCCTGGCGACAATTCGTCGACTTGGCGACGGTGCCAGCCGACTCTACGCCGAGCTCGGCGGCGACGAGGACGTGCTCGGCATTAGCTACAAGAGCAGCATTCTGCGCGGCGAGGCGGACCCGGCGTCGAGCGTCGAAGCGATCGCCCGCGCCTTCGAAGGCCGGCTCGCGGAGGTCCAGCCGCGCGAAATTCAGCTTGGCATGTCGCTGGTCGGTCCCCATCGCGACGACCTGACGTTTCAGCTTGCTGGCCACGACCTGGGCGCCTTCGGGTCGCGCGGCCAGCAGCGGACTGTCGCGCTGGCCCTCAAGCTGGCCGAGGCCGACGACCTCTACCGACAGACCGAATCCCAACCAATCGTGTTGCTCGACGACGTTCTGTCCGAGTTGGATCCCTCCCGTCGCGAGCGCGTCCTCGCGTCGATTCAGCCAGGACAGCAGGTGCTCCTGACCGCGGCGGATGCCAGGTCGTTCGACGGAGCGTTGCCGAAAGATGCGATCCGGCTTCGGGTCGCGCGTGGGCGGATCGAGCAGTACCCCTCCACATCTCCAAAGTGATAAGCTAGGCTTCGTCAAGCGGGGACCGAGGGATGGTGTGTGGAAACTTGGCCCA
>DATLRG010000618.1:0-2731 GCA_035534795.1 Chloroflexota bacterium | reverse complement strand
AGGGGAGTCCTGGTTCCCCCTCTCCATCTCCGATGGAGAGGGGTGCCCGTGAGGGCGGGGTGAGGCCACGCCCGCTCGCCGGCTACAAGCCATCGCGAACTGCTCCGGGGTTCTCGTGGCGCTGCTGGCTCGGCAGTGGCCACGTGGCGAGCTGGCTCGGCCTGACCCTCCTGATCGCCCTGCTGATGTGCGGCTGTCGCGGGCCGAGCGGTCCACCGCGCGAAACGGGACCATCGTCACCCCCGCCACGGCCAACGCCGGCGGTCGCGACTCCGTCGCCCCTCGCCGTCTCGCTGCCGACTCCTGCTGCCGCCAACCAGCCAGCGTTGCTCCCGGGCTGGACGCCTTCGCCGACCGCGCTCCCGGCGATCGGCACCCGATTTTCGCATCTCTGGCTCGCGGATGGCGAGACCGGTTGGCTGTCCGGCTCCCGTTGTCAGGCGTCGCCGCCGCGTGATTCGGACAGCGTCGCCACGCCAGTACAGACGATCTGTCAGGGGCTGATCGTGGGGACGACCGATGGCGGCAAGTCCTGGAGCGAAGAGTATCGCGGCGACGTCGCGGTGGGGCAGATCCAGTTCGTCGGAGTCCAGACCGGCTGGAGCATCGGCTCGCCCGGCGCGGCGTGCGCCGACGGCGACTGCGCCAGCACGCTGCTCCGGACCATCGACGGCGGCCAGCACTGGACGCCGGCGTACACCGCGCCGCTGCGCCTGACCGACCTGGCCTTCACCTCGTCGCAGCAGGGCTGGCTGCTCGGCGAGTCGTGCGCGCCGGGCCAGGATTGGCCCGACTGCCCCTCGCACCTGCTCACGACCTCCGACGGCGGCCAGTCGTGGCTCGATGCGATCGTGTCACTGCAGGGCTACGCCCTGGACATCGAGCACCCCACCACGACGGCTGGTTGGTTCGTGGCCACCAACGACGGGCCCGGCGGTGCGCAGATCATCGCCACGCACGACGGCGGACAAACCTGGGGAGCGCTTGCCGATCCGGACTCGAGCGTCGACTGGAGTCAGCGCCTCTACTTCCGCTCGGCTACTCAGGGGTGGCTGATCGCCGCCGGCGAACCCGCCGCCGCCGCGCAGATGAAAGAGGTCTACGGCACGAACGACGGTGGGCACACCTGGACGAAGCTGGCCTGGACCGGCCAGCCGAATGGCACGCTCCCGCTCGGTGGCTACGTCGGCCCGATGGTCTTCCCCACCGCCCAGGAAGGCTGGATCGCGTCAGCGCGCGGCGGCTTGCTCCACTCGGCCGACGGCGGCAAGGCCTGGAACGCCGCGACGGTCTCGGACCGTGGCTTTCTGGACGTTCGCTTCGCCTCGCCGAAGGACGGCTGGGCCCTCAGCCTGGGCAGCCTCTGGACCACGCTGGATGGCGGCACGTCGTGGCAGCGCCTTCCCCTACCGACGGGAGCCGCCTGAGCTGACGCCCAGGCGGATCAGGCGGTCGGGGAAGTCGACCGTGGCGCCGGAGACGCCGGCCGCGATGGCCTGGTGCATCAGATCGTCGTCCTTGAGTCCCCACGCGCGCACGTTCCGACCGGCCTCGAGGATCTCCAGGACCAGCGCGCGATTGAGCTGGCTGGCGTGGACCGACACTTCGTAGAGGGTCGACGATCGCGCCCGGGCGGCCTCGGTCGGCGTCCACTGGTGGACGAGCCAGCAGGTGCGCACCGACGCGAGGAGCGCGACGTGCTCCACCGCCTCGAAGCTAAACGAGGTGAACACCACCCCCTCGAGCAGCCCGCGATCGCGCACCATCGCCACGGACGCTTCCACCACCTCGGGCGCCTTGATCTCGAGGTACAGCGGCTGGCCCTTCCCGTAGCGGTCCAGGAAATCCGCGAGCGTCGGGACCCGCTCGCCCGCGAATCGCGGATGTTTCCACGCGCCCGCGTCGAGCGATCGCACCGACGCCCAGGAAAGCTCCGCGACCGGGCCATGGCCGTCGGTCGTTCGGTCGACCAGCGCGTCGTGCAGCAAGACGACGACGCCATCGCGGGTCTGGCGCAGGTCGGTTTCGATCGCGTCTGCCCCCATGGCGACGCCGAGCGCGAACGCGGCCTCGGTGTTTTCGGGCGCGTACGCCGACGCCCCTCGATGAGCGATCACCAGCATCGTACTTCCTTTTCGTCGCATCGAATTCGCGTGGGAGGCGGCCTCACCCCCCGCCCCTCTCCATCGGAGATGGAGAGGGGGCGAGGGAGGTGAGGCCGCCTCCTCCAGCGCATTTGAAGAAGTCCCTGTGGGCGCGTACAATCTTGCTAGGGTTGGTTAACGGAGAGAAGTACGTTGATCTGCTTGATGTGCTTTGCACATCACGCAGATCAACGTACTTCTCTCCGTTAACCAACGATTGAAGAATATCACACGACCGAAGCAAGATGGGGGATGGACCACCATGACCACCGGCGGAACTAGTCTCAGCGCGGAGTTCGAGCGCCGCTTTTATCCCTTTGCCGATATCGTGATCCGCCTGGCGCACGCGGAGCCCGAGGAGCGCGCGAAGGCGCTCCAGGAGGTCTACGGGCGACACCTCGGCTACGTCCTGTCGCTCCTGGCGGCGATGGCCGAGGAAGGCGATTTCAGCGGCTGGACCGAGGAAAAAGTCAGCAGCAACCTGGAGCAACAAATCCTCAACCGTGCCAAACAGCACCTGGCCGAAAAGCAGGCGAAGCAGATTTACCGGTAGGGGAGTCTGACTTTACCGGTAGGCGGTGTCAGAT
>DATLRG010000617.1:0-9141 GCA_035534795.1 Chloroflexota bacterium | reverse complement strand
TGGGACCGAGACGACCGGGGCGCTTTAATCCGGGGGGTCAGGTGCGGGAAAAGGGGAAAACGGTGCGGAAGGAGAGACTCGAACTCTCACGCCTTGCGGCACATGGTCCTAAGCCATGCGCGTCTGCCATTCCGCCACTCCCGCGTGGGCACCTACAATTGTACGGCCGGGTTGGGCTGGCGTCAAATGATCTGCCGCGACAGGGCCGAGGCCAGGCGTCGATACGATGACAGGGGGTTGCTCAGGTGAGTGTATCAGGGACGAGGCCGAAGAGCAGCGCCGGGCCGAACGGGACGGCAGGCGCCGGGCAGCGCACGCGATGGCTGGCGGTTGGGATGATCGTGGCCGGGGTTCTGGTGATCGTCGGCGCGCTCCTTGCGCTGAAGATCGTGAGTTTCGGGCCGGCGACGCCGTCGCTTGCCGGGGCGATTCTCAATCCACCCATGCCCGCGGCCGACTTCACGTTGCACGATCAGTTCGACCAGCCGGTGTCCTTGAGCAGCTTTCGCGGCAAGGTCGTGGTGCTGACCTTTCTCTACACGAACTGCCCGGACGCGTGCCCCTTGATCACCCAGAAGCTCCACCAGGCGTATGGAATGCTCGGACCGGACACGTCGCGAACGGCGATCCTGGCGGTCACGGTCGATCCAGCGCGCGATACCGTCCAGCAGGTGCGGGCCTATTCGGTCGAGAAGGACATGTTGCAGAAGTGGCACTTCCTGGTTGGTCCGATGGCGCAGGTCGAGCCGGTCTGGAACGCCTACGGGGCGAGCTCAGCGCGCGATGAACTGACGTCGGACCAGGCGAAGGCGACCGCGGTTGCCGCTGGCCTGCCGGCACCAACGCCGGTACCGGCCGGCGGCTACATCGTCGACCACTCCGCGCCCGTCTTCGTGATCGATCCGTCGGGTCAGGCGCGCGCGATCCTCGACATCGACTTTACCCCGGCGGACCTGGTCAAGGACGTGCAAGTACTGCTGAAGCAGTAGAGGTGAGACGCGGGGAGCCGAGCAGGAGGGCCGACAGCGCCCGTGGCGGGAGCGTGGAAAGACATCGCGGCGGAGATCGGCGGTGAAAGATCGCCCAGACCGAGGCGCCGCGGGATTGATCGTCGCCCAGTTCGATCAACTCGCGCGGACTGACGGTGCGCTGCACGAGCTCGTAGGCCTGACCAGTCGCGAGGCGGTCTTGCTGGCGCTGTCGCCAGACCTGGCAGCAGCGCTGGGTTCGCTTGGTATGCGGCCGCCATGGGTCAAGCGCTTGATTCCGCTGCTGCGCCCGGACACCTTCGTGTTGCTGGCAAGGGTGCCGCGAGGGGAAGCGGCGCACGTTGCCCTGAAGGTCCTCTGGCGGCACGCGGCCGAGAATTTGAGCTACTTTCCGGTGCCATCGGGACGGAGCACCTCGCGCTCGTCGCCGAAGGACCAGTCGGCGAATGCCTCGAGCTCGACGTCGATCCGAGGATCGAGCGGCGCCAGGTACTTACTGGCGTGCAGATCGACCAGGCGGTTGTCGGTCAGGCGGAGCCCTTCGCAAATGACGTCGATGGCGATCTTCAGCACGTCGTCGAGGTCGCGCCGACGGGGACTGGCGAAGAAAACGGCGACCGCGATGCCCCAGTAGGCCGCGCGGGCGATGGCGAGCGTCGACTCGTGGGCGCCGGAGCCGTCGAGCAGGTCCAGCGTCGGGAGTGCAGCCCGTCGGAAGTCCCGCGCCGCCGGCGACGATACACGCCGCGTTCCAGTCCGTCCGCCACCCGTGCCGCGCACGGTGCTGTAGAGCGCGTTGGTGCTCGGCGGCAAGGGAAGGCGAAAACAGATCGGCGGCACTAGCGAGGTGCCAGCTTCCTCAAATCGGTCTGCTCATCGGCGAGCTGCTCGCGGGTGACGGCCACCTGATTCCGCAGCAGGCGGCGCACCGCGGTCACGTCTTTGAAGCGGTTGATGCCAATGGCCGCGCGCAGGCGACCGTCCCGCAGATAAAACGCCAGCAGCTTGCGCGGGTCCGGGCTGCCTCGGCAGACGACCTCGTCCTGACCGCTCGCGTGGCCGACGTACTGCAAGGTGAGATCGTACTGGTCCGACCAGAAGTACGGAACGGGCGCGTAGGCCTCGCCCTTGCCGAGCATGCTCTTCGCCGCGGCGATCCCCTGATTTTGGGCGTTGTCCCAGTGCTCGACGCGCAGGCGCTCGCCGAGGGTAGGGTGCCACCAGCTCGCGACGTCGCCGGCGGCGTACACGTTGGGCAGGTTCGTCGCGGAAAACTCGTCGACGAGCACGCCGTTTTGCAGGGCGATGCCCGATCCTTCCAGCCAGGCGGCCTCCGGCTGCACCCCGACGCCGACGACCGCGACGCCGCACGGAATCCGCTCGCCGGCTGAGGTCACAACTTCCTCGAGCCGGCCGTCGCCGCGGAACTCCGCGATGCCTTCGCCGAGCCGCAGGTCGATCCCATGCTCGCGATGAATCCGGGCGTAGATCTGACCGACCTCGTCGCCCAGCACACGCTGCAACGGCACCGGCAGGACTTCGAGCACGGTCACGTCGCGGCCTTTCATCCGGCACGATGCCGCGACCTCGGCGCCGATGAACCCCGCGCCGATGACGACGACCGGCTGGTCCGATTCGGTGGCATCGCGGATTGCCCGGGCATCCCGGATGGTGCGAAGATAGAACACGCCCGGCAGGTCGACGCCGGGGATGGCGAGGCGCCGGACCTTCGCGCCGGTGGCGATCAGCAGCTTGTCGTAACGAAGGCGCTCGCCGCCAGCCAGGGCGATGGTCCGCTCCGCGGGGATCAGCCGCTCGGCGGCGATCCCGAGTCGAAGCTCGATCGATTGCTCGGCATAGTAGTCTGGCGATCGCAGGAATGCCTTGTCTTCGGGCGCCTCGCCACGCAGGACGTCCTTGGAGAGAGGCGGGCGCTCGTAAGGGCGCTCGGGCTCGGCGCCAACCAGGATGATCGTGCCGGCGAAGCCCTCCTGGCGCAGGGCTTCCGCGGCCCGGCCCCCGGCCATGCTCGCGCCGACGATCACGAAAGTCTCTGCGGCTGGCACGGTACAACACTCCTCGGTTTCCGCGCGGCGAACGCCGACCGGTCTGGTCCGGCGCGGCGAACGAATCGACCCCCGTCCCCGGTATCAAAAGCATATCGGGTCCGAGTGGAAACGGCAAGCGAGGGAGATTGACACCCTCGAATGTCATGCCACGGTGAGAACTGCATCGCTGTGCTCGATTTGCGCAGCAAATCGAGCACAGCGATGCAGTTCTCACGGTACGGCGGAGCCGCCGCGGCCGACGTGTGGACGCGCAAATCGAGCACAGCGATGCAGTTCTCACCGTGGCATGACTATAAAAAGCGGCCGACGGCGAATCGGGGCAGTGGGCGGGCCGCCGGGTCCAACGCCAGGGTCGCCAGCATGTCGCCGATTGCCGTGGCGAACTTGAAGCCGTGGCCAGAGAAACCCGCGCCGAGGACGACCCCTGGCGACTCCGGGTGCCGGTCGACGACGAAGTTCTCGTCGGGCGTCACGGTGTAGAGGCAGACCGCGCTCACGGCCACGCGCTCGGTCACGCCACGCAACTGGCGCCGCGCGAAGGGCAGCACCTCGTCGATCTCAGGGGCGTGGACGGCACGATCGACGGCGTCGGGACTGGTTGGCTCGCCGCCGGTGTGGTTGGCGAGGCGCAGCGCGTCGCTGCCGAAGAGCGGAAACCCGTAGATCGATCCGAGGTCGCTCTGGGCGATGTAAATGGGAAACCGACCAATGGCAAACGCGGTGGGGTCTTCGACCTCGAGCCACCAGACGACCTTGCGCAGGACGGTGAGGGGAAGGCCGAGGGAGGCGAGCGCCTGGCTGGCCCAGGCGCCGGCCGTGACGATCAGCCGGTCGGCCGTGTAGGTGGCGCGGTCGGTCCGGACGCGGATGCCCGCGCCGTCGGCGTGCCACTCGCGCGCCGGCTCTCGATCGTGAAGGATCACCCCGCGTCGCTGGGCGGCCGTCATCAGCGACGCGAGGGCCGGTTCGGTGAGCAGGAAGCCGCTGTCCGGGCTGTAGCACGCTTCCCAGCCATCGTCGATCCTCCAGGCTGGCCAGCGGTGGCGAATCTCCTGACCGCCGAGCCATTCGTGCGGCAGGCCGAATTGCTGGGCCGAGCCAAGGGCTCTCCTGGCTTGCTCGAAGCCGGGCGCTGCCAGGTCCAGTCCGCCGGTCCGGTGCAGCACCTGGCGGCCGGTCTCCTCTTCGAGCGCGCACCAGAGTGCGTCGGCCTGCAGCACAAGGGGGACGTACTCGGGCGACTCGGCGTAGGCGTGGCGAATGATCCGGATTTTTCCGCTGTGACTGCCAAACGCGTGGACGTGCTGGAACTGCTCGAGCACGAGCGCGCGCACGCCGCGCTTGCCGAGCGCCCACGCCGCGCCCGAGCCCATGGTGCCCCCGCCGAGAACGATCACGTCGTAGTGGTCCACGAGGTGCCTCCTGCCTGTTGGTGGCGGGACCGTGTGGCCTCACCCGGCCCTCGCGGGCACCCCTCTCCATCTCCCATGGGGAGGGCTTGCCCGCGAGGGCGGGGGTGAGGCTCGTTCCCGCACAGTATCGCGCCGAAGAATCTGCCGGTCAGCGCGTCCTGCCGCCTGGCAGCGTCAGAATCAGCAGCGCGCCGGCGGCGATCAGACCCGCGACGATCAGCGTCGGCAGCGGGAACTCCGGGGTGCGATGACCGACCGCGCCGGGGGCCGTCGAGCTTGGCGTGTCGCTGGTGGGTGGGGACGGTACCGCCGACGTCGCCTCGCCGCCCGCGACGTGCCTCCACTGGCCGAGGCCCAGCGCCCAGGCCGCGACGGTCGGGCCGGGAGGTGGAGCGATCGCTTCGCGGCTGGTGTCGAGCGCGCGGGCTGGCGCCACCGAGGGTTCCGACGGGAGATCCCAGGGACTGCCGCTCGTCTGGGTCGGCGCCGCGGTCCGTTGCAGCGGGCCGACCAGTGGGGCAGGCGTGGGATGTCCGGTCTCCGACAGCAGCGCGAGGTTTGGCTTGCCGACCGGTGGGAGAAACGCGACCGCCTGGTCAGGGATGCCGGCAGCGCGCCAGGCGTTGATCAGTTGGTCCGGTGTTAGCAGCCGGCGGTAGCCACCGTTATCGGTGAAGGCGGGGTCGTTGACGACGAATCCCTGATCGGTCACGCCAATCACGACGACGTAGTGATCGCTGGACGAATGCGACGACGCGTGGTCGGGCAAGGTGGCGTAGTGGACGAGCGTGATCACCGGGTAGCCGCGCCGCACCTCGCGGATCACGTCGGCCATCGACCAGGTGCGATAGTGGCCATCGGCGGTGGTAAGTCCGTCGGTGCGCAGGCCCGCCCTCTGGGCAATGGCCTGAAGGTAATCGAGCGCGACGCCGTCGTCGTAGCTGGTGGTGCCTTGAAGGCGGTCGGCGAGGGTGCGGAGCTGCTCGTTGGTCGCCTGGACGCCATACGCCTGCAGGACCATCGCGAGCGCGGCGGGCCCGCAGTTGGAGTCCTCGTACGGACTGCCGTCGTACTGGCTGCGGTACGGAACGTTGAGAACGAAGCTGTCGGCGCCGCCCGTATCCGTCGCTGGCTGGACGCCATCGTACGGAACGGCGCTGGAGGACGGCGGCGGTGGAGGAGGAGGGATGTCGACCGTCGGCGAGGAGGGTCGCACTGGCGTGAGGGTCGGCGAGAGCGACGGCGCAGCGGTCGCGGTCAGGGTTGGCACCGGCGACCAGGTTGGCGATGGAGCCAGAGTCGAGGTAGCGGTCGACGTTGGCCAGGGTGTTGGGCTGATCGTTGGGGTGAGCGATTGGGCCGGAGTCGGGCTGACGCTCACCGTTGGCGTGAGGGTCTCGGTCGGCGATCCGGTCGACGAACCGGTGGCCGTGGCCGTGGCGCTCGTCGTATCCGTCGCCGTGGGCGAGACGCTCGCACTGGGAACGAGGGTCGGCGTTTGCGTTGGAGTTGGCGTGGCCGTGGCAGTCGACGTGCTTGCCGGCGTGCTCGTGGAGGTCGCCGCCGCGGTGCCCGTCGAAGTCGCCAACGGCGTCGTGGTCGGCGTCGGCGACGCGGTGCTAGAGGATGTCGGCGACGTCGTCCTGGTGGTGCTCGACGGCGGGGACGCGCTTGGCGTCCAGGTCGAGGTCGCCGCCGACGTTGGCGTCGAGGTATTGGTGACTTGCGTGGAACCAACCGGTTCCAGGGTCGGTGTCGGAGTCCTGGCTCTCAGCAGCCTGACCGTCGCCGTGACGGTCGGAGTCGTCAGTGGGCGTGGTGTCAGGGTCGAGGTCACCGTCGGACGTGACGTTGGGAGCGCCGTGGACGTTGGAAGCCGAGTCGTCACCCCCGTCGCGGTGGGTACCGTGGTCGGCGCCGACGAGGGCGTCGTGGTCGGCGCCGACGAGGGCGTCGTGGTCGGCGCCGACGAGGGCGTCGTGGTCGGCGTTAGCCGGGGCGTCGTTGGGCTGTTTGCAAGCGCCGGGGCAATCCACAGCAGCGCCGCCGCGGTGGCGCACAGCATCGCCATGGCGACGAGGTGGTACCACCGACGTCTCACGGTCCGCATCGCGTCACCCGGTGCCCCTACAGCGTCGAGCGGCCAACTCAACGGCGCTGCCCTTCGCTCCCGCGCATGCTCAGGGGACCATCTTCGCGTCAGTCCCCTGCCACCCCCCGCCGGATGCGGGGGATCTTCAGGCGAAACCTCCGAAGCGGCGCCCAGACGGGATACTAGCACAGGTTCCGGTGCCCGCGCAACAGCCGAAATGTTTACGGGATGCGGCTTGGTGGCTACAATGAGAGTGTAGGGAATTCCCCAGAAAGGGGGCCGGCGATGGCAAGTTCAGGGGAGACCAGTGCCGCGGCCGCCGAGTTCACAATCGCGGTGTCGCGCCAGGAGCTAACGCTGATCCGGTCGGCGTTGGAGGAGTTCATGGCGAGCTTCAGCCACGAGCAGGGGGAGCTGGTGGACCGCATCAAGCTCCTGCTCGCGCACCTGCCCGACGACGGCTCGCAGGCGAATAAGCGCCAGGGAGCTCCGCCCTTCCAGAGGTTGACATTGTAACGCGACTCGGAGTACATTGGTTGTAAAGTGAATATGGTCCAGGCCCGCGGGGGAGCGAGTAGCTGAGAGGCGGGATCAAGCCCACCAACTCTTAGAACCTGATCTCGGTAGAACGAGCGTAGGGAAGCGGGAGTGTTGTCGATCCAGGTCCGGAGCGCCGACCGGTCGAGCGTGCCCGAACGGCGCGCTGGATGGAGGCCGTGCCACCGAGCGGATCGACCTCACGACTAGCGCGAGGCCATCGCAGTGAGTGATGGCTTTTTTTGTTGCGATGCGTGAGACGCGACATCGATGGTTTCGAACGCCCCACCAGAGCGTCAAACGCGGCGTGCCGCGCGAGGACTTCCCCACCAACCGCCTGCTTTACCCGTTCCTACCCCACGAAGCTGTCCGCAAACGGTCGCCGCTGCCTTGATGGAGGCTAATCATTTAATCGGGTACGGCGCCGGGCGAGCGTGGGGGGACGTCGCTGGCTTTCAAGCCAGCGACTCCATACCCGACTAAAAAGTTGAAGCTCACTCACTACCCGATTGGAAAGCTAAAGTCCATCAAGGCGGCGACGTGAGGCTGTGCAAGCGCAACCTAGCCCGGTTGCCCAGACAAGATGCGCCGTGCCAGCCTGCCGCGCATCATAGGAGTTTGCGGTTTTCGTTCGACGTTCAGTAGGAGGAACAACGGCGTGGAAGTTTCGGCTGTGACGTCGCGGACCTGGTCCACCCGCGACATCGTCGTGACGGCGGCCCTCGCGGTCGCGACCGGTATCTCGTTCATCGTCTTCGATTGGATCTACCTCGTGGTCAGCGGCGCTGGCGGCGCGTTCGTGGGCGAAGCGCTCAACGGCTTCTGGTTGCTGGGTGGTCTGCTCATCCCGTACATCGTTCGACGGCCGGGTTCGGCCCTTTTCGGCGAGCTGGTCGCGGCGGTGGTCGAGGCGTCGTTCAATCCCTGGGGTGCGCTCGTGATCCTCTCCGGCCTGCTCGAGGGCCTCGGCGCCGAAATTGTCTTTCTGGCGACGGGCTATCGGCGGTTCGACTTCCGCGTGATGGCCCTGGCCGGCGGATTCAGCGGTGTGTTCTTCTTTCTGACCGAGTCCATCTGGACGCAAGGGTACGTGGTGCTCGGCCCGTCCGGGCCGGTGCTGAAGCAGGCACCGGTCGTCCTGCTGATTTATCTGGTGCTGCGCTTGATTAGCGGCGTCGTGCTGGCGGGCTGGCTCGGCAAGAGGATCGGCGACGCCCTCGTGCCGACTGGCGTCCTCGACGGCTTCGCGATCGCGGCGCACCGCCAGCAGGAGATCTAGTCACCCATGACCACGCCGGCGCTTCGGGTCGAAGGGCTCTCGTTCCGGTACCGAGGGCGAAAGCGCCCCGCGCTCCAGGGTGTCTCCTTGCGTGTCGAGCCCGGCGAGACGCTGCTCGTGCTGGGACCGAGCGGCTGCGGCAAAAGTACGCTCGCGCTCTGTCTGAACGGGCTGATTCCACACAGCCTCGCCGGCGAGCTAACCGGCCGAGTCGTCGTGGGAGAGGTCGACGTGCGGAGCGCACCGGTCGCGGAGCTTGCGCGGACGGTGGGAATGGTGTTTCAGGACGCGGACGCGCAGTTTTGCATGCTGCGGGTCGACGACGAGATCGCCTTCGGCTTGGAAAACCTGCGCGTGCCTGCCGAGGAGATGCCGGCGCGGATCAGCCGAGCGCTGCACCTCGTGCGACTGGACGGGCGGGAGCGAACGCGGATCGACCGCCTCTCCGGCGGAGAACGCCAGCGCCTGGCGCTGGCCTGCGTGCTGGCGATGGAACCGCCGGTGCTCGTCTTCGACGAGCCAACCTCTAACCTCGATCCTGCCGGTGCGGAGGACGTCTTCGAAGACATCGCCCGGCTGAAAGCGGTCGGCCAGCGGACGATCGTGATCGTCGAGCACCGCCTGGACCACCTGATGGGCATGGTCGATCGTGTCCTGGTGCTTGGGCAGGACGGCACGGTCCTGGCGATCGGGGCGCCGGCGGAGATACTTCGCCAGCACGCCGATGAACTCGACGCCTCTGGCGTCTGGATCCCCCAGGTCA
>DATLRG010000616.1:0-4164 GCA_035534795.1 Chloroflexota bacterium | reverse complement strand
GCGAAAGGCAACGTCGCGGTGCCTCCGCCACCCTCAAGAAGGGCTCCGGCTCGGTCGGCGTCCAGCGCCAGTACAGCGGGACGGCGGGGAAGGTCGCGAATTGCCAGATTGCGACGGTGCTGACCTACGCAACAGCCAAGGGGCACACGTTCCTGGATCGCCGCCTCTACCTGCCGGAGAGCTGGTGCGCCGACGCCGAACGGCGCACCAAGGCCAAGGTTCCCCCGGAGGTCACGTTCCAGACCAAGCCGGAGCAGGCGCTCGCGATGCTCGAGCACGCCTGGGCGCGGGGGGTGCCGATGCGCTGGGTGACCGGCGACGAGGTCTACGGCGATGCGCCGTATCTGCGTGCGGCCATTCAGAAGAGCGGCCGCTACTACGTCCTGGCGGTCTCCGCGCCGACCCCGGTCTGGGTCGAGCGCCCGCTGGTCGAGGAACCGGGGCTGCCGACGGGCGGGCGTCCGCGCACCAAGGCGCGGCTGGCGCCGGCGGCGCCGCCCGCGACGACGGTCGCGGCGCTGGTCGGGACTTGGTCGGCGGCGCAGTGGGAGCGGTTCAGCGTGGCCGCAGGAGAGAAGGGGCCCCGACTGTACGACTGGGGACGCATGCGGGTCGTCGAGAGCCGCGATCACCTGCCCGGACCGGAGGTCTGGCTGCTGGCGCGGCGCTCGGTCAGCGATCCCAGCGAGATCGCCTATTACCTGGCCTGGGCGCCGCCGGATGTCACGCTGCGCGAACTGGCGCGGATTGCCGCGACGCGCTACACCGTCGAGCAATGCATCGAGGAAGCGAAGGGCGAGGCCGGACTCGACCACGACGAGGTGCGTCGGTGGCCCTGTTGGCATCAGCATCTGACCCTGGCGCTGCTGGCCCATGCCTGGTTGGCGTCGCTCCAAGCAACCGCGGCTGAAAAAGGGGGGAGTTCGAGCCAGCCCGCGCCGGTCTGACCGTACCGGAAGTCCGGCGGCTGCTGGAGATCGCTCTCCCCCTGCCGGCCCGCTCGGTGGAGCTCCGCCTGGCCTGGTCCGACTGGCGTCGCGCGATTCGCTTGCGGGTGCGTCGGAGTCACTATCGGCAGCGCACCGCCCGCAGCACGACTTACGGTTTTGATGACACGTCATAGCTCAACTACGGTAGTAGTACTAGTGGAGCCGAGCAACCGGGGCCTTGCGTCGCCATGCGGCGTGGTCGAAGAACCGGAGATCTGCACGCGGAAAGATCCCAATCCTGTCCGAGGTGAAGCGTTTGATCGCCAGGGAATTTGTTACCGCGGCCCTGGTCGCGATGCTGATCGTCGCAGGGTGTAGGCCGGTACGGTCCATGGCCCAGCCAAGTGTCACCGCCGCCACGGCGGCCGCTCCGCCAACCAGCGAGCCGGCCGTGTCTCTCGGACTTGGAGCACCGCCGCGCGCCACTCCACCGCCCGTGTCCCGATCGTCTTCTCGTCTCGCCCCGGGACGGGCGCCGAGCGCTCCCGCCACTCCAATCACCCCGCCGACCACATCGGTGGAACGGCCGGCTGGCCAACGCGTCGGTCCGAATCCAACTCCGGCTCCCAATCGGGCGGGGCTCCAGGCGAGCAACGTCAAGACCTGTCAGAGCGCGGACCTGAACGGCTCGGTCGGCTTTCAGGGAGCGACCCAGGCGCTGGCCGGGGACCTGGCGCTGACGAACCACGGGGCCTCGCCTTGTTCGCTCGATGGCTCGCCAGCGCTTCATTTGGTCGACGCGAAAGGCCAGGCGCTCGCGATCAAGGAGGTCACGCCGCCGGACGCTGGCCCGGGCTCGCTCGTGCTGGTCCACCCAGGACAGTCGGCGTACGTGCCTCTCTTCTGGCGCGATTGGTGCGGCTCCCGGCCGGCGGTACCGCTGCAGGTGCGCGCGAGCTGGCCTGGCTCCGGGGGACAGGTCACCGCGGCCCTGTTTCGTGGTGCGCCCAGCGACCGGCACCCGCTCGATCTCACACCGGTCTGCAACGCGCCGAGCGCTGGCTCAACACTCTCGGTGTACCCATTCCGATCGACCCCGTGATGCTCCCCGTGGCGTACTCCGTCTGCGTCTCTGTAGTGAAAGTAGCCCTCGCCTGCCCGCCCCGAGTTCGAGATGCTTGATCTGGAGATAATTTCCACGCAATCGGGTATGCTACGTCACCATGAGCGTGTTCCACTCGCGATGACCTCCCGCCAGAAACTGTCACTTGGCCTGCTGCTCGGCAGCTTCGTGGCGTTATCGCTGGCGTACAACGTCGTGCAGCCGATCTGGGAGGCGCCGGATGAGTCCACGCACTTCGCATTCATCCGCTACGTGCAGCTTCACCACGCGTTGCCGCGCGGCAGCCCGGGCGCACCGGCGCACGTTCCGGCCTGGGACCCGACGAGCGAGTACACGGAGGTGCCTCTTTACTACGTCGCGCTCGCCGGGATCCTCCACCCGATCAAGCTGCTGCCCCACGCCCGGTTTCACCAGAATCCCTACGTCGCCTGGCCCGGCCACCCGTGGCGCGAGGCGGTTGCGCTGCACCGCTCTGACGAGGGCTGGCCGTACCAGGGGCTCGCGCTGTTCGTCCACGCGGGACGCCTGGTGTCGACCGTCTTCGGCCTCCTGACTCTTCTGGCGACGTTCGCGCTGGTCGCCACGGTCGCCGGTCGCGCCTCCGACGCGCTCTTCGCGACCGCCTGGCTGGCCTGGAACCCGGGCCTGCTGCTCGCGAGCGCGCGGCTCGACAACGACGCCGCGGCCATGATCGCGGGGGCCACGACGACGCTGCTCTGCGCCTGGTTGTTGACGAGAGCGAAGCGAGTCTCCTCGATTGGTCTGCTCGCCACGAGCGTATGTCTGACTGGGACGTTGCTGAGCAAGCTCGATACTGCGTACCTGGTACCGCTCGTCGTCACGACGTCGTTCGTCGTGGCCGAGCCGCGGCTGCCGCTCAGGCGAGCGCTGGGGCGGCGCCTGGCAGCGGCTCTGCTGGCCCTCGTTCTGCCAACAGCCGCCCTGGCTGGCTGGTGGATCGTCGTCGGGCGAACGTTCCAACCGAGGATCGGCGCGGACGAGGGATTTGGCGTCGCGCGAGTGTGGAACGCGATCGCCGCGCCTGACTGGACGCGAATCGGGGATGCACTCTGGAACCTGAACGCGACCTGGTGGGGAGGCGTTGGCTTCGGCGCGCTCAAGCTCTGGCCGCCGATAGTTTACGTGCTCCTGGCAGTTCCTCTGATCGGTCTGATCGCCGTTGGCGCTCGCGCACTCGCCGATGGACGCTGGTGGCTGGCGGAACGGCGACCGGCCCGCTGGGCGTCGGTCCTGGTCTGCGTTTCCGCTCTCCCGCTCTTTTACGCGACGGTCGCGCGACAGGCGCTCCCCTCGGTCAGCCTGGACTCGAATGCTCGGTTCACGCTGCCGGCCGCGGCGGCGGTGGCGCTGATCGTCACGCTCGGCGGACGGTACCTTCCCCTCGGTAACCTCCGCCGTCTTCTCGCCATCGGCTATCTCGCGATCATCGGCGTTCTAGCCATCGCCACCGCGGTGGTGCTTCTGCCGCGGGTCCCTGCGCCAGCGATCCCCGCGCGACTGGCCCGGAGCGCCACGGAACTTTCCGCACCGCCGGTGGCGGCGTTCGCGAATGGCGTCGACCTGCTCGCGGCAACCGAGACGCCGTCTCGCCTGCTGTCCGGGGAGACGCTCTCCGTCGGCCTGCTCTGGCGCGTTGACGCGTCGCCGCCTCGGGACTTCACCGCGTTCACTCAGCTCATTCACCAGGGCGATGAACGCCGAATCGTCGGGTCTGATGCCATTCCCTTCCAGGCCAGCTTTCCGCCCCGGCTCTGGCAGCCAGGTGAGTTCGTGGAGGAACACCGGCAACTGGTCGTACCGGCGAATCTCCAGGCGGGTCGCTACAAGCTGATCGTCGGCATGTATTACTATCAACCGGAGAGGCTGACGCCAATCCCGACGCACTCGTCGCACGCCGAGGGAAATGTGGTCGCGGTGGCCTGGTGGATCGTTGTGCCTTAACTAAGGCAGCGTGACGCAACAACTCAGTCGCCGTCCAGCAAAATGGGCCGACAGTCAGGCATATTTGCTCGCGGAAGTGTAGCACTTATGTCGTCACGACTCCTAAGCGAGCGAAAGTCTCACGGTGTTGAGTGAGCGTTGCGCCACGCG
>DATLRG010000615.1:0-5291 GCA_035534795.1 Chloroflexota bacterium | reverse complement strand
CTGGGGGCTGCCCGAGCCGCCTCGTCGCAAACGGGAGGGACGGCGCGGTCTCATGACAAAACCGTCGGCACAACTCGTGTTTCGCCAATCGCTTGCTTCGGTTTTTAACGCGGTTGGTGGTGGCATGGTCGGGACGATGCTTGTCGTCTGGTTCTACGAGCGCTTCCACGTCGGTGCGGCCTCGATCGGACCGATGCTCACCGTAAGTTACGTGCTCACCGCCTTGAGCTTCATCGGAGCAGCGGCAATTGCCCGGCGCTTTGGCTCGGTGCACCTGATCGTGATCAGCCGGTTCGCGGTGGCCGCGGTCGTTGTCCTGATGGCCCTGGCGCCGACCTTCCTAATCGCCGCCAGCCTGAACGTGCTTCGCCAAGTGCTTTCGCAGATGATTACCCCGGTGCGTCAGTCGTTTACGATGGGTCTGTTTCCCACCGAAGAGCGTGCCTCGGTCTCCGGGGTGACCGGGGTCGTCCGGCGGGTGGGAGCAGCGGCCAGCCCTGCACTAACCGGGATTTTCCTTTCGGAAGGTGCCCTCGAAGTTCCGTTTTTCATAAGCTCAGCCTTGCAGCGAATGATCGGGGACATTCGCTGCACGCCTTGCCTTGCCAGCCGGGCAAAATCCTGCGAAGATGGCGTCACTTCTAGGGGGGTGGAGACAGCAATGACGTGGCTTTACGAAGGCGAGCTGGCCGAGAAGACGAGGGTGTTTCCGTTGCAGCCAGATGGGCGCGTCGCGCCCGACGACCAGCGGCTTCGCGAGGTTCGACGGCTCGATCAGGCCCAGGAGCCGTCCGTGTTCGACTCGCTCGAAACGTGGCAGGCGCGCGCCGAGGTCTTGCGTCGGCGCATTTTGGTCAGTGCTGGTCTTTGGCCCCAGCCCCAACGGATTCCGATCGCGGCGCGGGTTTTCGGCCGAATCGAGCGAGGCGATTATACCGTCGAGAAAGTGATGTTTGAGAGCTTCCCGGGTTTCCTGGTGACCGGGAATCTCTATCGGCCGCTTGGTCGGCCGGGGCCGTTTCCCGGCATTCTAACGCCGCACGGTCATTGGCAGCGTGGGCGCTTACAGCACGACGAGCGAACCTCAGCGCCGGCGCGTTGCATTAGCTTCGCTCGCCAGGGCTACGTGGCCTTTAGTTACGATATGGTTGGCTACGTCGACAGTGCGCAGATTCCCCATCGCTTTGGTGGGCCAATCGAGGCACTCTGGGGCATGAGCCCATTGGGCTTGCAGCTTTGGAATAGCCTGCGGTCGGTGGACTTTCTGCTTTCCCTGCCAGACGTTGACCCAGACCGACTCGGCTGCACCGGCGAGTCTGGCGGCGGTACCCAGGCCATTTTGCTCACGGCGATCGACGACCGGATCAAAGTGTCCTCGCCGGTGAATATGGTTTCGGCCCACATGCAGGGGGGCTGCGCCTGCGAGAATGCGCCCGGCTTGCGCCTCGACGCGACCAATGTCGAGCTTGCCGCGCTGACCGCGCCTCGGCCGATGCTCCTGGTAAGCTGCACTGGCGACTGGACTCGGAATACCCCAAACGTGGAATATCCGGCGATTCGCGCGATTTACCGCCTCTTTGACGCGGAGGATCGACTGAGCTGGGTCCAAATTGACGCCGGCCACAACTACAATCGACCCAGCCGCGAGGCCGTGTACGCGTTCTTCGGTCGCTGGCTCGGCGACGTTGCCCCGTCCGAGGCGCGCGAGCGCCCGTTGACCGTCGAGCCTGACGAGAACCTGCGCGTCTTCCCGGATGGTGCGCTGCCGACTGGCACGCTCGACGCGGCCGGACTGAGGCAGCAATGGATTCACCACTGCGACGAGCTTTTGGCTGAGGGTTGGCCACGTGACGCGGCCGGTCTGGCGCGATTTCGGGCGAGCTACCTACCGGCCTGGCAGGAAATGCTGGGGGTCGAATGGCCGACGGCGGTGTCAGCCGAGGATGCCGGGTTGGTGAGTTTCGGTGGCCTGGAGGTCGAGCGATTGAGGCTAAGCCGACCGGGTCAGGGGGACCAGGTCCCGGCGCTGCTTATCCGACCGACCAATTGGCAGGGGCGTCGGCTGGCGGTGGTGATTCATGCCGAGGGGAAGGCAATGCTGCTGGCGGGACTGGAGACGGACCCCCCTGTGGTCCCCCCGACGCGGGGGGACGGCGGCGTTCGGATTTCGGGTCGGGATCGCACGGAAGCACATGGTTCCTGCCGGGCTACGGGCGACGCTGGCGAGGCAACGGTTCTTGGCGATTTGCTTGGGCAGGGGTACGCGGTGCTCGCGGTTGATGTGTTTCTGACCGGTGAGTATCACACGCCCTGGGGCCAGAGTGGCCGGGACCAGAGCGCGCGCTTTTTCACGACCTATAACCGAAGCGACCTTGCCTGGAGGGTTCAGGACATTCTTACCGCACTGGCCTTTGCGCGGGAGCGGGTGGGACATTCCGAGGTACCGTTAGTCGGACTGGGTGACGCGGGCCTCTGGTGCTTGCTGGCCCGACCGATCTCCCCAGATCCACCACCGGTGATCGCCGACGCTTGCCAGTTCGCCGCGAGCGACGATTCCAGCTACGTCAGCCAGCTATTCACTCCCAGCCTGCGCCGTCTTGGCGACCTGCGAACGGCCCTGGCGCTGGCCGCTCCCTCCCCGGTCCTGATCCACAACGCCGCACGCGCGTTTCAGATGCCGGAGGTGGAAGCGCTCTACGTGGGACTGAGCCGGCGCGCGGCGTTCAGGATTCGGAGCGAGCGGATTGCCGGGGCGCCGGTCGAAGAACTCATCTCCTGAGGTCGCTCCGACGCGGCTCATGGCGGATCGGTCTGGCCGGCGGCGGGGATAAAGAAGGGGCGTCACCCAATCCCACTGTCGCGCGTCGTGATGGTGAGGCCGGCGTCGACGACGAGGACCTGGCCGGTGACCCAGCGCGATTCGTCGCTGGCGAGGTAGACGGCGGCCCAGGCGACATCCCAGCCGGTGCCTTCATCAGGAATAACGCCGCCGTGGCGGCGACGCTCGCGGCCGGCCTCGCCAGCCGCGCTCGCGGCCATTGGGGTCCAGACCAGGCCGGGGGCGATGCAATTGACCCGGATGCGCTTTTCGCCAAGCTGACCGGCGGCCGAAATAGTGAGGCCAATCACGCCGGCTTTCGAGGCCGCGTAGGCGGTCAGGGCCGAACCGCCGTGGCGAAGGCCGGAGGTCGACGAGACGTTAATGATCGAGCCGCCGCCCACCGCTTCGAGGTGCGGGATCGCCGCCTGGGTTGTCAGGAGAACGCTTTTGACGTTCACCGCCATCTGGCGATCCCAGGCGTCTTCGCTGACCTCGCGGATTGGCTGGAGCGCGGTGATGCCGACGTTGTTGTGGAGGACGTCCAGCCGACCGTAGCGTTCGGCCGCCGCCCGGACCATCGCCTCGCAATCGGCACGCCGGGTGACGTCGGCGACGAAGGGAGAGGCAATTCCGCCTTCGGTCGCGATCTGGTCGACCGTTTCTGCGGCCCGGTCGAGCTCCCGATCGACGCAAAGCACTTTCGCCCCTTCTCGTGCGAAGAGTATCGCGGTGGCTTTCCCATTCCCGAGCCCTGCCCCCTGGGAACCGGCGCCGGTGATGATCGCGACTTTACCGTTGAGACGACCGGGCATGGCAATTACCTCTTCAGATGGATGAACTGAGACCGGGAACTGGCCACGGCCGCGCGGCAATACTAACGAGAGATCTCGGGAAACGTCAACCACGGCGCCAGAATCGCCTATAATGGGCGAAACGGTCGGAAGGAGAGCCAGGATCGTCAATGACGACGGCTCACCTCGGCTGATTCAGGCGCGGCCGGCTTGAATCGCGATCGGCGCGGCGGCTTATCTTGACGATCGGGAGATAAAGAAAATGCGACTGGCAGCGTTGGGCTTCTCACACGAGACGAATACGTTCGCACCCACTCCGACGGATCTTCTTCAGTTCGAGGCGAGTGGAATCGCGCGCGGCGACGAGATCGTGCGCCGGCACCGGGGCGCGCACAGCACGATGGCTGGCTTTCTCGAAGCCAGTGAAAAGCTCGGCTTCGAGATCGTTCCCTTGATCTTTGCCCAAACCGAGCCAAGTGGGATGATCACCAGGCGTGCTTTTGATCGGATCGTCGGCGAAATGCTCGCACTGCTCGAGCAGCACGGGCCCTGGGATGGTGTTCTGTTGGCGAACCACGGGGCGGCGGTGTCGGAGGAGTATCCTGACGTCGATGGCGAGATCGCGGCGCGAGTCCGGGCGCTGGTTGGCCCGAACGTGCCAATCGGCCTCGCTCTGGATCTCCACTGCAACGCTTCGCAGAGAATGATCGAAAGCGTCACGGCGACGACCTTTTACCGGACGAATCCGCACCTCGATCCAGCCCCCCGGGCCTACGAGTGTGCGGAGATTATCGTTCGGACGATCAAAGGTGAAGTCCACCCGGTCCAAGCGCTCGAAACGCCGCCGCTCGTGATCAACATCGTCAAGCAATTCACCGGCGAAGAGCCGATGAAAAGTGTCATGGCCGATTGCGCGGCGGTTCTGGCCCGTCCGGGCATGCTCACCGCCAGTGTGATCGAGGGCTATCCCTATGCCGACGTGGCGGATATGGGGATGGCGTTTCTCGCGGTGCACGACGGCGATCCAGCCGCCGCCCGCGATGCCGCGCGTTGGCTCGCCCACCGGGCCTGGGAGCGTCGCGCCGATTTCGTTGGCGACGCCCCGTCGCCAACCGAGGCGTTAAAGGTGGCCGCGGCGGCGCCGCGCGGACCAGTCGTGCTGATGGACGTCGGCGACAATATCGGTGGCGGCAGCGCCGCCGACTCGACGGTTCTCCTCGCCGAGGCCAGGCGGCTCGGCATTCGCAGCTTTTTGCAAACTCTCTACGATCCCGAAGCGGTTGCGCGGTGTGTCGCGGCCGGCGTTGGCGCGGACCTTACCCTGCGGGTTGGCGCAAAGACCGATCACTTGCACGGCGAGCCGGTCGAGGTTACCGGTCACGTTCGCTTGATTTCCGATGGTTGCTTTGAAGAGCATCGGCCGATTCACGGCGGCGGCCGCTATTTCAACGGTGGCACGACCGTCGTGTTGGAAACGACCGATGAGCATACTCTCGTCCTGACCAGCCGCCGGATCGGCAATACCAGCATCGAGCAGATGTATTCGCTGGGCATTCGCCCGGAAGAGAAGAAGGTTGTCGTCGCCAAGGGGGTCGTTTCGCCGCGCCCGGCGTATCAGCCGATCGCCGCCGAGATCATCCTGGTGAATACCCCCGGTGTGACGACCGCGGATCTGTCGT
>DATLRG010000614.1:0-4468 GCA_035534795.1 Chloroflexota bacterium | reverse complement strand
GCCGCGGGAAGTATACCACGGATACTCCCCGCGGCTCGGCGAAGCCTGAATCTACTTCGCCAGCCACGCCCGTTCCAGGAACAAGTTGCCGTTCAGGTCGATGTCCACGTCGTGCAGCTTGGTCGTGTAGGCCCAGATGCGTGGATTGGTCGCGACCTGGATCATCGGCGTGTCGTCCACGAGGATCTGGTTGGTCTGCTGGTAGATCTGGCGGCGCTTGTTTTCGTCGGTTTCGACCGCGCCATGGCCGACGAGCTGGTTTAACTGCGCGCTCTGGTAACCGTAAATGTTTTTGGCGTCGCCCCGATAATTGGTCTGGGTGGCGAAGAAGATGGCTGGATCGCGCGTCGTGCGGCCGGTTAGCCAGGGGTGCAGATAGAAGCCCCTGAGGTTTCCATCCCCGCCGATGTCGTAGAACTTCGCGCTTTCCACTTCCTGCACCGTCATCTTCACGCCAATCTTGGCCAGATCTTGTTGCCAGATCAGACAGAAGAGCTTCATTTGCGGCCAGGCCGGCGTTGGATGAATCTCGATTTCCAGGTTCGATACGCCCGCTTGCGTCAGCAACGACTTCGCCTTGCCCAGGTCGAAGGGGTGGGCCATCACCAGCTCCTGCTTGTAGGCCAGGGACGACGGGCTGTAGAACGGCGAGGTAATCGGCTTCGAGACTCCAAAGAACGCGCTCTTGACCATGCCTTCGCGGTCCAGTGAGTATGAGAATGCCTGACGCACTTCCTTCTTGTCGAACGGCGCCTTGTGCGAGTTGACCAGCAGGTTGAAGATGCTACCAGAGTTCTCATTCGCCGCGACCTGGTAGGTCGGATCGCTCTGGAGCGGACCGACGTCTGACAGACTCGTGACCAGGATATCCTGTTCCGCGCCGGATCGCAGGTTCGGCACGAGCGTTTCCGCCTGGCTCAACCGCTTGAACATGAACTCGTCAAGGTAGGGCTGGCCGGTCTGGAAGTAGCCGGCAAAGCGGTCGAACTTGGCGTACTGGCTCGGCACCCACTGGGTCATCTTGAAGGGGCCGGTGCCGATGGGCAACGTCTTCAGGAACTTCGGATCGTTCTTGTCGTCGATGCGGATCAGGAAAAAGTAGTCGAGGACGTCGGTGATGTAGGGGAGGGGGTTGTCGAAGGAAAACTGGACCGTCTGATCGTCGACGGCCGTCACGCCGGTGATCGGTGCGAACAGGCCGGCGATTTTCTGCGCTCCGGTGTACTTTTGGATGACCGGGTCCTTCAGGTAGCCGTACATCGTGACGAAGTCGGCGGCGGTCACCGGTTTGCCGTCGTGCCAGGTCGCTCCCTGGCGTAGCTTGACGGTGAACGAATGATTGTCGCTGGCCGTCTCCCAGGACTCGCCGAGGTCCGGGTTCGCCTTGCCCGCTCCATCCTTCCAGAGCAGCCGCGAAAACACCTGATCGTACATCTCGAAGTTGACGGCGCCGAAGCCCCACGGGTTGAAGTCGTTAAAGTCGCCGGCCTCGGCGTAGTTGAGCGTCCCGCCCTTCACTGGCGAGCCGGCCGTCGTCGCGGCGGTCGCCGGTGGCGCGGCGGCTGGAACAGTGGTGGATTGGCTCGCCGCGGTTGGAGCGGTGGTGGGTTGGCTCGCCGCGGCGCCGGTCGTGGTCGCGGCCGCGGCGGGCTTGCTCGCCGTCGCGGCCGGCGCCGCGGCGGGTGCGGTGGTGGCTGCTGCGCTGGGGCTCGCCGGCGCGGCTTGCGAGCACGCCGCGAGGGCCGACCCCGCCATCGTCAGCGCGGCGAGCCCCAGGAACCGGCGCTTGCTCATGCGATCGATCAGATTAGACACTGTCGACAACCTCCCTGTACTGGCTGAATCGCAAAACGTACACATTGACGGATCGCCCGCTCGGAGCGATATGTGACCGCGGACGCGATAGATCCCTCCACTGCCTCGCGTAGACCTCACCGCCGAACGTCGACGGTCCTGCCGCTCCTCGCGGACAGATACGCCGCGTCGAGAATTTCCAGCACGCGCAGCGCGTCGTCTGCCGAGACCAGGTCCTGGCCCTCGCCGCCGAGCGCGCGCCGGATGAAATCGTCCAGGAAGGCGAGGCCGTGGACTCCGCCATATGCCGGGTGGGCGGGCAAGCTCAGCCGGTAGGCTTGACGGGGAGCCGTTTGCCAACCGACCGCGCTGCTCTCGAGCGTGACGATCTGGTCGTCGCCGTCCTTGTCGAAGCGCAACGTTCCCTGCGTGCCGCGCAGAATGATGCTCTGATCGTAGCTCGCTGCTTCGTACCCGGGACGACCCGACGGCAGCAAGTACCCGGCGTACAGGCTGGCCAGCGCGCCGTCGGAGAGGCGGAGATTCACGCTGGCGACGTCCTCGACGTCGATGGCTTCGCCGCTGAGCGTGTCGACCATGGCGCTGACGCTGACGGCTTCCTGGCCGGTCAGGTAACGCAGCAGGTCCAGCCAGTGGCAACCGAGCCAGGACAGGATGCCACCACCCGCGACGTCCCGCTTGAACAGCCAGTGGCTGGGATCGCGCAGCCGCACTTGAGTCGTGACCATGCGCAGCTCGACGGAGGTCAATCGCCCCAACGCCCCGGCCCGCACCAGCTCGCGCATCTTCTGGATCGCCGGATTGTTGCGCCAGAGGTAGCAGGTGGTGAACTGCACCCGGTGCTCTTCGAGCACGGCGAGGACCGGGCGCAGCTCGTCGGCAGATCGGGCACACGGTTTTTCGCAGATGACGTGCTTCCCCGCGCGCGCGGCGCGGGTGACGACGTCCGGTACCCGGTCTGTCGGGAGCGCCACCAGGACGATCGGCACGTCCGAACGCGCGAGCAGGCTTTCGAGATCGACGTGCCTCTGCTCGGCTTTGCGGCACTGCTGCGCCGCCTGCTCGCGGGCAGCGGCGACCGGGTCGCAGAGAACGACGCCGTCGACCACGTCCAGCGCGTCGAGGGTGCGCAGGTAGCCCGGCGAATGCGGGTGCGTCAGGCCAATCATTCCGACGAGAACGCCCATCGTACACCTCCCTGGCTAGTGGTTGTCGGCCCCGTCTGGAGCGGTGACCGCGTTGCGCAACACGCCGAGCCCCGCGACCTCGACCTCGACCACGTCGCCGGCCTGGAGGAACGTGCGCGTCGTCGCGCCAACGCCGGAGGGTGTACCGGTCGCGATCACGTCGCCGGGCTGCAGGGTCACGAAGCGGCTGACCCAGGCGATCGTCTCGGCGACGGTGAAGATCATGTCTGCGGTCGTCGCGCGCTGACGCACCGCCCCATTCACCCGTGTTTCGATCGCCAGGGCCTGGGGATCGTTCACTTCACCCACCACCAGGTACGGGCCCAGCGGTCCGAAGGTGTCGAACCACTTGCCGTTCAGCCAGTCGAACCAGCCGGTCCGGGCGGTCGGCTCTCGGGGGACGTCGATCGTGAGCTGCCGACCGGAGACGTCGTCGAAGTTGGCGTAGCCCGCGACGTACTCCAGCGCGCGGTCCGGCGAGACGTTCTTCGCAGCGCGGCCGATGACGGCGGCGAGCTCGCCCTCGTAGTCCACCGCGGTGCAGAGCGGACCGGGCAAGCGAATCTGCGCGTGGGGACCAACGATCGTCGTGACGGGCTTGACGAACACCTCGGGGGTGTGCTGCGCTTCTGGTGGGGCGTCGTGGCCGCCCTCGCGCCAGTGCTCGGCGTAGTTGCCGGCCAGGCAGAGGATCTTCGGCGGGCGCGGGACCGGTGCCAGCAACTCGAGATCAGCTTCCGGCAGCACCAGCGCGGGTTCTCGTCGACTCAGGGCCCATTCGACCAATCCGGCCACCAGATCGCGTCCCTCGGTGCCCGCCAGCAGAAAGGCGAGCGCGTCGGCCACGGGAGCAGCGGCGCCGTTCCCCCGCGCCCGCGCTGCCGCCGCGAGGTCCACCACTCCATCGCCGGTCGACACGCCGAGGCGCTCTCCTGCCGTCCGGGTCGCAAAAGTGACCAGTTTCATCGTTCCTCCCCAGTTTCGATCGTTTTGGCGCGCGGCTCCCGTGCCTCTTTGGCGAGCATGTAGGCCGCCGCCTTCCGGACGTGCGCGGTTGCAGCCTGCTCGGCACGGTCCGGGTCGCCCGAGGTGACCGCGGCGAGCAGCGCCTGGTGGCGCGCGACAAAGTCCTCGACCGTGGTCAGACCGATCCGGTCCGGACGCAGCCCGGGGACCAGCTTCCAGGTCATGGGTGTGAGGATTTTCCAGACGCGCGCGAGCAGGCGGTGGTGCGCGCTGGCGACCAGCACGTCGTGGAACTCGGCGTTCTTCTCTTCCATGGCGAGCCAGTCTCCGGCGTTTCCCGCGGCCGCGCCTTCGTCCACGATCCGCGTCAGGCGCTCGATCTCCTCCGCCCTGATGCGCAGGCAGGCCTGGCGCGCGGCGAATCCCTCGACGGCAACGCGCAGGCTGGCGACTTCCTCCAGACTCTCGCGCGAGGGCCGTGGGACGAAGACGCCGCGGCG
>DATLRG010000613.1:0-13895 GCA_035534795.1 Chloroflexota bacterium | reverse complement strand
GTAGCGGATGCCGCCGTGCGGACATCGGAACCGCGCCCACTCGCCCGAATCCGATGCCTCGAAGGGAATGTCTCTCATCCTGAGAGCATCGGCAAGGTTGCTATTCATCGTCCCTCCTCCTGGTCCAACGCCAGGCAACTTCACCTGAGTGGCGTCGAGATCCTGGTGGTCTTTGTGCCAGCGCAAAGAGGCGAACGTTGCTTTCGCGTATCCTGAAAGCGTATCCGGCGGCAAATGTCGCCCTGCGACCCGGTATTGTCGCGTCGTCCAGCGGAGGTGTTCCATGCGCGAACGAGGCGTGCGCCCGGCGTTGTGGGTTCATCCCAGCCAGTTAAAGAACGCGCGACCCGGCACGATCCGGGTTGATGGCCGCGTGGGTCGACCTCTCGAGTCGAGTGTCGCCGATCTCGATTTGCATGCTCGATGGGTGTGCGTGGACCCGTTGCCGGACAGCGCTCGCGAGTTGGCGCTGGGTCGATTGCGGAGTGCAACTCAAGCCATCCGCCGTCTCGGCAAACGGGACGTGTGACAAAAGTCACGGCGGAGGCCGGCAGCGGGGTGGTACGCTCACGATTGGTTAGAGGTGATCCACGATGACGACGTTGACCACGCAGCTCGTCCACCGGCCGTGCCGGCACAGTGCTGACCTGACGCTCGCGATGCTGCTCGATCGGGTGCCGGCGGCGCTGCCGTTCCTGGTGAGACCTGGCTTTCCGCCGCTGGCCGAGTCGCTCCTGCGCAAGCGGTCCGCTCCCCGCGTCACGATCCGCCAGGCCGCGGAGACGCTGCCGATCAACCTGGAGCGGCTGCTGACCGATCTGGAGCGCCTCGACGACGCGGAGGTCGCTTCGTGAAACGCCGCGCACCACCGCGTGTGAACGCGGGGATGTCCGTCCGCGAGATTCTCACGAGCTACCCGTCGGCGGAGGCCATCTTCGAGCGCCATGGCCTGCTCGGCTGTGGTGGACCGAACGGTCCCCGCGAGCCGGTCGGCTTCTTCGCGCGGGTCCACCGGGTGGCCCCGGAGATCCTGCTTGCCGAGCTGAACGAGCATCTCGCCGATGCGGCAGACGCCGAGGCGCCGCGAGTCACAAACGCGCAAGCCGCGATCGTCTATCCGCTCTTCCTCGCGACGAGCCTGGTGATCGCCATCCTGGCCGGGTTCACCACCGGGATCGCCGCGCTCGCGTCGGTCGCGCTCGGCTGGGTCATCCCCGGGGTGAACTGGCTGCTGCTGGTCCAGACCCACGGGCGGCTTCAGCTCTATGGCTGGGCCGGGCTCTTCCTCGTCGGCGTGGCCTACCACGTGGTGCCCCGCTTCGTCACGACGCCAATCGCTTTCCCGCGCCTCGCCCGGGCGACGTACTGGCTCGTCGTGGTGGGGTTGGCGCTGAGCCTGGCGCAGATGGTCACCGCAGGCGGCGTCCAGGTGTTTCACGGAATCTTCACGCTCGGTCTGGTCGGGTTGGTGCTGGCGGCGCTCAGCTATGCCAGCGTGCTCGTCGGGACGGTCCGCGCCAGCGAGCAGAAACCGCCCCTTCCGATTGTTTTCATCCTGGCCGGTTCGTTCTGGCTGATCGTGGGAACGGTCCTGGAAACGGTGGTGGGTCTGGGCAGCGTGCCGGGCCAGCCGATCCAGCCGGCGTTCGAAGAGCCGGCGCTCGAAGCCGTCCTGGAGGGCTTCCTGGTGGTGACGGCGCTGGGCGTGTCGCTACGCACCCTGCCGGTCTTCGCGGGGTTGGCGGCGACCCGCGAGCGATTCGTGCCCGTGGCGTTTGTCGCGGCGCAGGCGGGACTGGTCGGCCTCGTCGGCGGTGCGCTGCTCGCGGGAGACCTGGGCCAGGAACGGGTCGGGCAGGTGGCCGCGAGCGTCGGGTCACTGGCGTTCGTCGCGGCTGTCGCGACGTTTGTCGGGGCGATCCGGCTCTTCGAGCCGGCGACGCTGCCGGTCGCCGAGATGGGGACCGGTCGCGGCTGGGCCCGCGCGGTCCGCTTCGCCTACGCCTGGCTGCTGATCGGCCTGGCCTTGCAAGCGGTGGCGTCGGTGCGCGCGGCCCTCGTCGGCGAGCCGATCCCCTGGGGCACCCTCGGCGCTGCCCGCCATGCCCTGGCGCTCGGCTTCGTCACCCTGATGATCGTCGGGATGGCCTCACGGGTCATCCCAGTGTTCGCCGGCAAGCCGCTCTGGAAAGCCTGGCTCGTCGATCTCGCCACCGCCCTGATCGTCGGTAGCGTGGCGCTGCGGGTCCCGCTCGAAGTGCTCGCGCCTTACGGGAGCGCGCTGGTGACCGATCTCCTCCTGACGCTCTCCGGCCCGCTCGCGCTGGCCGGGTTGATCGCGTTCGCGCTCAACTTCACCGTGACGATGGTCCGCCGCGACCTGACTGCCAAGGCGCCGGCGAAAGGACCCGCGGCCGCGCCGCGGGGCCCGCTCGGCGCCGACGACCTGCTCGCCGACGCGCTGCGGGCGTCGGGGGGCCTGAGCGCGCTGCTCGAGCAGGGCCTCTCGTTCCTCGCCGACCCGGGCCACCGGGCGATTGCCGCGCGCTCACTCACGATCGCCCAGGCCGCGCGCCGCGCCGACCGGGACCCGGCGCGGGTGCTGGACGCGCTCAACCGGGCCCTGGGCCTGGCGAACGTGACAGCGCCGGCGATCCAGGTCGATGCGGACCTGACCGTCGCGGAGGTGCTGGTGCGGTGGCCGGCGACGCTCGACGTGTTCGTCCGCCACGGGTTCACCCCGTTGGCCGACCCCGCGCAGCGGGCGCGACTTGCTCCCACGATCACCGTGCAGCAGGCCGCCACCGCCCGCGGCGTCGACCTCGCGCGGCTGACGGCTGATCTTCAGAGCGCCGCGGCCGACCACCTCACCACACCCGAGACCGCGGGAGGAAAGAGATGAGCACGTTGCAGCCGGTTGTTACCGCCGAGGACGTCGTCCGTGAGCTGACCGGGGTCAATGACCCGGAGATCGGTCTTGACATCGTCAGCCTCGGGCTGGTCTACGAGGTCGCGGTGGAGGGCGACACGGTGAAGATCCGGATGACCCTCACCACGCCGCTCTGTCCGGTCGGGCCCTACATCGAAGCGGACGTCCACCGGGCGCTGGAGAACCTGCCGATGATCCAGCACGTCGCGATCGACGTGGTGTTCGATCCGCCGTGGGATTGGCACATGATGAGCGACGACGCGAAGGTGGAATTGGGAATCAACGAATAATCTGTATCGAGGAGAAATAGCACGCTATGGATACCACACGAACGAGCCTGACTGCTGACTGGACCGTGAACGAGGTCGTCGCGGCGTATCCTTCCACGTTGCGGGTTCTGGGCCGCTACGGAATCGACGCCTGCTGCGGTGGCCCGAAGAGCCTTCGGGCGGTCGCCGCCGCGCACAACTTCTCCCTGGATCAGCTGCTCGCGGATCTCGGGAGCGTGATCGCGCCCGAGGAAACGATCCTCGACGTCCGACCCGATCTCGCGGCCGGCCACGATCCGCTGGGGAAGATCATCGCGGCCGCCGAGGGCACCGCCGAGGGTCGGCGCCTGGTCATCGTGGTCAGATTCGAGCCGGTGCCGCTCTACAGCGTCCTGGCGGAGCGCGGCTTCGCCCATCAAAGCGAGCGGACCAGTAACGGAGACTGGCGGGTGACCTTCAGCCGCGGTGCGTAGCGAATCCCATGTCCCGGAGGTCCCCGAGTATGGCAGTAACGGAGACGTCGCGGTCGCGGTCCCGCGGTCGCTGGGACGAAGGCGAGCGGGTGGCGTTTCTTGGCTCGCTCCCGGTCTTTCGGCAGCTTCCGCCGGCGGCGATCCGCGACGTCGCCGCGCGAATCCGGTCCCGGCCGGTGGTCCGGGGAGATGCCGTCTTCCTCCAGGAGGACACCGCGAGCGCCCTGTGGATCCTGGCGACCGGGCGCATGAAGCTCGTTAACGAGACCGGCGACGGGCGCGAAGTCATCATCCGCCTGATCCGGCCGGGGGACATCTTCGGAGGCGCAGGCGTCTGGGGAGAGCCGCGCTACCCGGCCAGTGCGTTCGCCCAGGAGGATTCGGTCGTCCTGCACCTGCTTGCCCCCGAGTTCACCGCGCTCCTCGGCGTTTACCCGGAGCTGGCGCTGGCGCTAATCCGTCTTCTGGCGGCCCGCCTGCGTGACGCCGAGGCGCGCATCCGCGAGCTGCAGACCGAGCAGGTCGAGCAACGGATCGCGAACGTTCTCCTGCGCCTGGCGAACAGGACCGGTGTCCAAACCACCGCGGGCATCCGGATCGGCACCGCGCTCACCCGCCTGGACCTGGCCGAGCTGTCGGGCACCACTCTGAGCACCGCCAGCCGCACGCTCAGCGCCTGGCACCAGCGCGGCATCGTCGCGGCCGGGCGAGAGCAGGTCACCATCCTCCAGCCCCATGCGTTGGTGGCGATCGCGAACCATCTCGCACCGGATCATGCCGTCTCCCTGCGTGACGAGGCGAGGGTTGGGCGAGTGGACCGGCTGCATCGTCCAGGCGCCGGTACTTTGTCGAGCTAAGCGCACGTCCAGAGACGTGACATCCCATCCTCGAGGCCGCGCGTCGAGGGAACGCGGCTTTGCGCTACAGCGCCCGGGGTACCGAGCACAACGACGCCCGAGCGCTCTTTGGATCTTTGCCGTAGAACGCACACGGAGCGAACCGTGGTAGACCGGTCGTGAATCGGGAGAGAGTATTTCTCTCCCGATTGTCGTGAAGTCCGTCCAGGAGGAGTCGTGGCCTACGTTATCACCGAAGCCTGTATCGGCGTCTTGGACCAGTCCTGCGTCGACGTTTGCCCGGTCGATTGCATCCACTTCGTGGAAGGCGCCGACCGGATGCTCTTCATCAACCCGGAGGAGTGCATCGACTGCGGCGCCTGCGAGCCCGCGTGTCCGGTGAACGCGATTTACCCGGAAGACGCGGTCCCGGACAGCCAGGAACGGTTCATCGAGATCAACGCGCTGTGGTACCAGGACGCCGAGTCGGCGCGGGCCAGAGTGGACCAGTGGAAACCGATTGAGATATCAACCGGTTGATAGCGTTACGCTCGACCACCGGCAATCGCCGCGGGCGCGCGCGGACGGAGCAGCTTCACCCGCTCGCGCCCCGCGTCGACGATTCCGTGCTGCTCCCACTCGCTCAGGGTACGGCTGGCGGTGCCGCCGACGGGCTGAACTACCGCGACCTTGACGAGATTCCCGCCTTCCAGGGGATCAATACGAGCGCCGAAGCGGTCGCGCGCTAGATGCACGGGGAGATCGCCCGGGAAGCCGGCTCCTATCTGGCCGGGCGCGGCGTCACGTTGCTCGCCGTCCGGGTCTGGGAGTCGCCGCTCGCCTGGGCGGGCTACGAGACCGAGATTGGCTAGGCCGAGGCCCGCGCCGCCGCGCTCAGCGCCTGCCGACGTGGCAGGAGAGCGAGGCCGCGTTCCGGTTGCGACGGTAACCCACTCCCGCGCCTGGCCCCGCGCACGAGGTCTCAGGAGGTGGGACCAGAGCGCTCCGAGGAACGGCTCGGATGGCGATCGTCTTCCCGCCAGATCAAGCGATGCACTCCAAGGTGGTACGGGAGCCGATTGAGGTAGGGGATGAAGGGAAGCACGATCAGGGCGAGTGTCAACACCGCGATCGTGCCCCAGACGAGCGCGTCGGCATTGGGCGATGTGCTATAAGGTGGAATCTGATACCAGAACGTGTAGAGCCAGAGCCAGGCTTGTCCGGGATAATTCCCGGTTTCGTTCATCATCCCCCACTGGGTCCCGAGCAGATGGTCGTTCTCTGCCCTGGCCGGCAGAGCGTCCTCGGACAGGAAGAGCAAGGGCTTGGTGAAGTTCGCCTGATAGAAGCCGCCACTCCGGACCAGTAAGCCGTCCAACGCGCCGTTTCGGCCAAGTACTAGCAATCTCCCCATCATGGCCGGCAAAGGCCCGTCCGTGGCGCCGGGGACGACGACGGTGCCGTTCTGCACGGTCGTCTTGTCTAACGCACCAGCGTAGGCTTTCTCCCACGCTACTCGCTGCTCGTCAGTGGCGCTGGCGAACTGTTGCAGAACGGTGGTCAAGGACGGATCGGTATCCGCGGAGACCGTCAGGGGTTGAAGGACGTATGCCTGTGCCGTATCGAGGGGGATCGTTATACCCGCCAGGGTCTGCAGTGAGACTGGCCCAAGAGACTGCACTGATCCCGACTGGCCATTGTAGGGAGGGCCATACTGGGCGATTGTGCTGGTGCCGGCGAGTTCGGCGAGCGAGGTCTTCAGAAAGCTGACCGGGTCCTGCTGGGCATACGCTTGGATGGTCAGGGGGGGATCGTCGGGCGAAGAAAACAGACCAGCGAAGACCAGGGCGAACACCGTGGCGGCGAGGAGCGCGATCAGCCCTTCACGCAAGAGGTCGTACGGCATCGAACGCAAGCCGCGGTAGTACGCGACGTGGTCGGACGCGACAGGCCGCTCGGTGCGATTCCGAGGCCCGAGCCAGGCAGTCCAGGGCGACCACCCTGGACCAATCGCGCCTCCCCATTCTTCCTCGCGCGCCTGCTCTTCTTTCACGCTCCGGGCGTAGGGGCGCACCACGCCACGAACGCGGACCTGAAGCACGTGCCCCAGAACGAGCAGGACGACGAGCAAGGGAAAGAGCACGATGTGAAAGCCATACATCTGGCCGAAGTTCATCAGGTTGAAGAACGAGCCGATCCCGATGGCGTTCATCGCATCCTTACCTTGGACGGCGATCCATTGAGCGTCGAAGTTGGTCTGCGACAAATAACCGGTGAAGGCGGTGCCGATTGCCACGACGAAAGTGATAGCGCCGACGACCCAGGTCGGCCGCCGTCCGTGGCGCCAGGCTCCCTTGCAGAACTCGGTCCAGAGGTGGAGAGTGATCGCGAAGAAGAAGGCTTGCGCTGACCAGAAGTGGACGCTGTTCACGAAGCGCCCAATGGAGCTGTCGTGCCACCACTGCGGACCAAAAAAGGCGAGCACGAGGCCGGATACGATCAAGAGGGCCAGGCCAGAGAGGCCAACGACGCCGAACAGATAAGCAGGTGATCGCACGAACGCCGGCAGTTGATCGGGCAGCATGTCCTCCAGCGGCATCCACGTCCGGACCCACTCCCGTGTGCGCGTGGTGAGGTTCATCGGGTCACCTCTTGCTCCGGCGGCACGTCTCCGGTGTCGTCGACCGTCGGGCTCGGGTGCCCACCCGGCAATCGCAACCAGACAGCGGCCGCGAACACGATCAGGAGTAACGCGATCACGACGAGGTTTGAGGTCGAGATGAGGATGAATCCCGCGTGCAGATAGTGTGGTGTTCCTTCCATGCCAGAACCTCCTCCAAGTTACCTGAACGGCTGACGTCTGCGTGGGTCGAGAACGCCCCGCGTGATCCAGCAACGCGTCGGCGCACCAGGACCGGCACCGGCCTGCAAGAGGCCGAGGCGTTCTCGGTCATTCGGGTGGTGGAGTGTTCCCCTGGACGAGGAAGACAACGCTGCGAACATGAACTCCCCTCTCTGGCTAGATCGCTTGGCAACTTGTCGATACCTCCGACCTCCGGGTTGACCACTCCAGCCTCGCTGAGTCGAAGCATACGAAGACAACCTGGCCGTTGCCTGAAAACCGTAGTGGCGCGCCTTAAGAAAGCCTGAACACCCATTATACTTGATCGTTGGCGGAGGGATGGCCGCGGACGCGGCGACGCACGGTATCCGCGACGTGGATGCCGATGGAGATATCGTGCTGATTGGGAAAGAGCCGGTCGCCCCCTACAATCACCCTCTATAGCGGTAGTTTGTCGAACTCGGCGCCGTGTCGGACGAGCGCATCCCTGAACGAGCCTCGGGCTGTCATTCCCAGCCGCGGCTGTCCGAAGGTCTTTGCGACCTTTTCGCGCCGTCTCGCGATCTTCGTGGTCCAAGCGGTCCGAGCGGTCCAAACGTCCCACCCGCCGTTCGTTCTCCATTGACCGCGCTCGCCTCGAACGCTATCCTGTGGGGAATCGGAGAGGAGAGGCGCGATGCAATCGATCCGCATGACCACGGCCCAGGCGGTGGTCCGCTTTCTGGCGCAGCAGCACGTCGAGCGCGACGGCGTCCAGCGGCGCCTGATTCAGGGGGTCTGGGGAATCTTCGGCCACGGCAACGTGGCCGGCCTGGGCCAGGCGCTCGAGGAGATCGGCGAGTCCGTGGGCCTCCGCTACTACCGCCCACAGAACGAGCAGGCGATGGTCCACCTCGCCGCGGCCTACGCCAGGATGACCAACCGCCTGTCGACCTTCGCCTGCACCAGCTCGATCGGCCCCGGTGCAACCAACATGCTCACCGGCGCGGCGGGGGCAACGATCAATCGCCTGCCAGTGCTCCTGCTGCCCAGCGATTACTTCGCCAACCGTATTCCCGATCCCGTCCTCCAGCAGCTCGAACACCCCAGCGAGCGGGACGTCAGCGTCAACGACGCCTTTCGACCGGTGTCGCGCTTCTTCGATCGGATCTATCGCCCCGAGCAGCTCCTCGGCAGCTTGCCCGAAGCCTGCCGGGTCCTGGCCGATCCGGCCGAGACCGGCGCCGTGACGGTGGCGTTGCCGGAGGACGTCCAGGCCGAGGCGCACGACTTCCCGGCCAGCTTCTTCGAGCAGCGGGTCTGGCGCGTCCGTCGGCCGGCTCCCGAGCCGGAAGTCCTGGCACAGGCGGTCGAGCTGATCCGCCGTGCCCAGCGTCCGCTGATCGTGACCGGCGGCGGCACGATCTACGCCGAGGCGACCGCGGAGCTGCGGGCTGTCGCGGAGCGCCACGGCATCCCGGTCTGCGAGACCCAGGCCGGGAAAGGTGCGCTCCCCTGGAATCACCCCATGAACGTCGGCCCGATCGGCTCCAACGGCGGCCTCGCGGCGAACCTGCTCGCGCACGAAGCCGACCTGATGATCGCGGTGGGTACCCGACTGGGCGACTTCGCCACCGCCTCGAAGTCCGCCTTTCATCACCCCGCGCTGCGCGTGATCGGGATCAATCTGGTCGCGCTGGACGCGGTCAAGCTCAACGCCCTGCCGCTCGTCGCCGACGCGCAGCGCGCGCTGGCCCTGTTGACAACCGCGCTGGACGAGGCCGGTTACCAGACCTCGACCGCCTACCGCTCGGAGATCGCGCGCCAGAAGTCTGAATGGGACGCCGTCGTCGACGACCTGCGACTCGTCAAGAATCCATCGAGCCTGGCCCAGTCCGAGATCATCGGGCTGGTGAACGAGGCGGCCGGTCGCGACGGCATCGTCGTCTGCGCCGCCGGCAGCATGCCCGGCGACCTGCTGAAGCTCTGGCGCACCGCGGACCCGAAGGGGTACCACGTCGAGTACGGCTACTCGTGTATGGGCTACGAGATCCCCGCCGGCCTCGGCATCTGTATGGCTGATCCGCGGCGGCGCGTCTTCGTCATGATCGGCGACGGCAGCTACCTCTTGATGAACTCCGAGATCGTGACGGCGGTGCAAGAAGGCATCCGCTGCACCGTCGTGCTGGTGGACAACCACGGCTTCCAGAGCATCCACGGCCTGCAGCGGTCGGTCGGCGTCCCCAGCTTCGGCAACGAGCTCCGCTTCCGCGACGCGCGCACCAACCGTCTCTCGGGCGCCTACGTTCCGGTCGATTACGTCAAGCACGCGGCGGCGATGGGCGCGGCGGCGGCGTTTGCCCCGACGAAGGAGACCCTCCAACGCGCGCTCGACGACGCCAACCGAAGCGATCGCGTCACGGTGATCGTCGTGCCGGCGGACCCGGAGCGGCGCGTCCCGAACTTCGAAGGCTGGTGGGACGTGCCGGTGGCCGAAACGAGCGCCGAGGCATCGGTCCAGCAGGCGCGCCAGGACTACGACGACGCGCGCCAGCACGTCCGGCGGTACTTCTGACCTACGTTGCTCTAACGCAGCGGTGCTATCATAGAAGCATGCGACACGACACGCAGCCTGCGCGCTTGCTGCGGTGGGCGCGGCGGCACGCGCGGCTTTCTCAGGAAGACCTGGCCGCGCGCACAAGTATCGCCCAGTCGACGATCACGCGCATCGAAACCGGCGCGGTGGACCCTCACTTCGCCGTGCTTCGCACGCTGCTGCGCGGGTGTGGCTATGACCTCGAGCTTGCCCCGGTGCTCGGCTACGGGGTCGACCGGTCGGAGTTGCAACTCAACCTCGCGCGGACCCCCGCCGAACGCGTGGTAGCGGCCGCCGCGATGGGCGAGTCACTCCGCGCATGGCACGGTATCGCACGCAAGCAAAAGCATGAGCGAGTGGAGCAGGATCGACCGACCGATGGAGAGGACTCGTGACCACCGGGCCAGGCGCGTCGGCAGCGGACCGCCGGACAGCAACCCCACTGGCCGCTCTGCCGCTCGACGTGCCGCACCTGGTCCACACCCTCCACGCCGCTGGCGTTCGCTACCTCGTCATCGGGGCGATCGCGATCGACGCGCACGGTGCGACCCTGACGACCTTCGACTTCGATGTCTGCTACGACACGTCCCAAGCAAACACACGTGCGTTAGCCCGTGCGTTACAGGACCTGAACGCAATCCCGTGTGACGTCGACGGCCGTCCGGTGGCATCGCCGGTAAATCCCCGCGCTTTGCAGTTCGGGGACGACTTCCTCTTCGTCACCGACGCCGGCCGCTTCGACTGTTTGCGCGTTCCTGACGGGACCGCCGGCTTCGACGATCTTATCCGCACCGCCGACGAGGTAGATTTCAACGGCACTCCGGTCTTCGTGTCATCGCTCGAAGACCTGATCCGAATGAAGCGCGCCACCAACCGTCCAAAGGACCGGATCGCGCTGGAGGTCCTCGGCGCACTTCGTGACGAGATCGCCGGGGACTCGCGCGCACCGACCAGTCCCGTGGACTCCGAAGCGCCAGTGATCGATGACGAATCGATGATTCCCCCGGCCGCGCCTGCCCCCGCCGCGTCCAACGCCGGGGGACTCACGCTGGTGCATGAGTACGTGCGCGCCGATGGTCGAGTCGTCCATGCACATTATCGGCGATTCTCACGTCGGTCGCGCCCCGAGCCAGTCTCTTGACTCGCGCGGCCTGATACGGTACTCTTCCGCACGGACCGTTGCCTGGCTGCCGCTCATTGCTCGATGGGGTAGTGGATGGAAGTGGTTATCGACGCGTTGTCGCGCTATTGTGTCGAGGCCTTCGTCAGAATGGGCGCCCCGGCCGATCAAGCGCGGACAATGGCCAGCGTCCTGCTCGAAGCCGACCTGCGTGGCCACGTGGACCACGGCGCGTCGCTGGTGGCCCTCTTCCGCGCAGATGTCCAGACGAGAGCCGTCAACATCTGTCCGCGGGTCCAGGTGCTGCACGAAACGCCGATCAGCCTGCTCGTCGACGGCGACGGCGGCTTCGGGGCCGTCGCCGCCTCGCACGCGATGAGCGCCTGCATCGACCGCGCCCGCGCGACCGGGATCGGCGTCGCCGCCGTGCGCCACTCGTCGCACGTCTTCTACCCCGGATACTACCCGCTCCAGGCGGCCGAGGCCGGCCTGATCGGCTTCTTCACGACGACGTCCCGGCCGGCCATCGCCCCGACCGGCGCCGCCGAACGAGTCCTGGGACAGAACCCGATCGCCTACGCCATCCCCGCCGGCGCGCATCCACCCATCCTCCTCGACGTCGGCATGGCGGCCTCGGTGGCGAAAATTCGCATCGCCATGGACCAGGGGCAGCGGGTCCCCGAGGGGTGGGCGCTCGACCGCGACGGCAACCCGACCACCGACGCGGCCGAGGCGATGGCGGGCTTGCTCGTGCCGATCGGGGGGCACAAGGGGTACGGGCTCGCGCTGGTCATGGATGCGCTGGTGGGATTGGGAGGAGCGCCGACCGGTCGACTGGCGGGACCACACGGTGCCGTCGGCCACTTCCTCTGGGCGCTCGATCCCGGCCTGTTCGGCTCGCCGGACGACTTTCGGGCGCGCGTGGATCGCCTGCTCGACGACCTGACCGGCGCTGAACGGTTGCCGGGTCGCTCGGCGGTCGCCTACCCCGGCGAAGCCGGCGCGCGACGCAAGGCCGCCGCGCTGGCGGTGGGACGGATCGAGCTACCCGCTGCGATCGTCCAGGCCATGGAAGACACGGCCCACGCGCTGAGCATCCGGTCGCCCGGCCAGGTCTAGAGAGGCGGCCTCACCTCCCGCCCCTCTCCATCGGAGATGGCGAGGGGAGAAGGTCCGGCTCCCCTCGCCATCTCCGATGGAGAGGGGTGGGGGGTGAGGCCGCTTCCTCCGAGGAGGGAAGAGGTACAAGTCAATGAACGACGAGAGACCATTGTCGGTTGAGAGTCTCGTCACGGAGAAGGCGCTCGATTCTGTGCCGTCGGCCAGCCGGACCAGCGAGCCGGGCGACTACTCGCCAGAAGAGGTCCGTCAGTTGCTCGACGCCGAGCGCCGGCAGCGGGTGATTGCCGAGGAGCTCCATACGGTCGCGCAGCAGATCACGGCCGAGCTGAGCCTCGACCAGGCGCTGGCGTCGGTGCTGCGAGCCGCCGAGCGCATCTTCGGCGCCACGTCCGCCAGTATTCTCCTGGCCGAGGTCAGCGAGATCTCGCCCAGCCGCCGCTTCACGACGCGCCATACCGGCCAGCCTCACTGGGACGACCACGGCCGCGTCCGCCCGAACGGGATCACCATGTCCGTTCTCCGCACCCGCCAGCCCATCGTCGTCGAAGACGCCAAGAACGACCCGCGCACCCGGGGCACCGCCCGCGAGAACCAGGAGATGTTCGCCGCCATTCCGATTCGCTACGGCGAGCGAATCCCTGGAGTCCTCTTCGTGGATTGGCTAAAACGCCGCGACTGCGGCCCGGCCGACCTGCGGCTGCTGGAAACGCTGGCGGCGTACGGAGCGATCGCGATCGAGAACGCGCGCCTCCACGCGCGCGACCAGGCGGCACACCTCGAGACCCAGGCCGAGCGGGTCCGACTCCAGCAGTTCCTCGGCATGGTCGCGCACGACTTGCGCGGACCGCTCGGGGTCGTGGCGACGTCGCTGGAGCTTCTCCGTGAGAGCGATCAATACAACCGAGCGGACGTCGAGCGACACATTCGCCCGGCCACCGACAACGCCATCCGACGCATGCGCCGGCTGGTCGACGACCTGCTGGGCGCGGTGCGCATCGGCGCGGGGCGCTTCTACGTTCGGCCCTTCCCGATGGACCTGATCGAGGTGGCCCGCCGGGTCGTCGAGCAGCATCAGACGGCCAGCGACCACCACCGCCTGCTCCTCGACGCGCCCGATAACCTGGAAGGGGAATGGGACCCCGAGCGCGTCGGCCAGCTCCTCACCAATCTCGTCTCGAACGCCATCAAATATTCCCCCGAAGGCGGCGAGGTGCGCATTGGCGTGGCCAGTGGACCCGACGAGGTCATCGTGCGGGTGACCGATCAGGGAGCCGGCATCGATCCCAGTCAGACCCCGCTCCTGTTCCAGCCATTCGTTCGACTGCAGCGCGAGCCCGAAACCGAGGGGCTGGGTCTCGGACTGTACATCGCGAAAGCCATCGCCGAGGCGCACGGCGGCCGCATCTGGGTCGAGAGCACGGTTGGCTCCGGCACCTCTTTCATCGTCGCCCTACCAGTTTCCAAGGAATCATAGAGGGGGCCGGAAAGAGGTCAGTCGGTGAGAGATTTGCGCAGCAAATCTCTCACCGACATCGCGGCTACCACGGGGCGTTGGCAAAGCCTCAGGTCGCCGCCTTGAAAGGCGGGCGAAGGGACGCTCGGCTGAAGCCGGGCGGGCGGAGCGACGGATCCCAGGACTTCAGTCCCTCGTCCCTTCGCCTGCCTTTCAAGGCAGCGACGGCGGTTTGCAAACGCACCCTAGCCTCGTCGCGGTCGAGTCGGGGTGAGA
>DATLRG010000612.1:0-5375 GCA_035534795.1 Chloroflexota bacterium | reverse complement strand
CGGGCCACGCCTCTCACCCCGCTTCCCCTTCCCTCCCGGGTAGATGCACTATGCCAGGCGGCGGCGGAGCGCGTAGCCCGCGCCGAGCAGAGCGCCGCCCACGAGGACGACCAGGGCGATCGGCGTGCCGCCCGTCTTGGGCAGCGCGGTCACCGTGGTGGGCGTCACGGCCATGGCCGGGATGTTCCCGCAGGCAACGTAGGTCCCGATGTTCGCGGCCGACTGGTGAACGTTGATCGCGAAGTGGCCGTTCTCGATCGCCTGGAGCGAGACATTCACGGTCGTGTCGGACTTGCCACCCTCCACGTTCTTGAGTGGATAGATCACCTTGCCGAGCGTCGGTCCGCACTGGCCGGAGTGGATGTGCATGGGCTCGCTGGCGCTAGAAGGTTCGCCGGTCACGGTGACAATCACTTCGGTCTGGTTGCCTTTGGCGATGAGCTGCGCCGTACCGCTGACGCCGGAGTTATTGATCGGGCTTAGGTTGATCGTTGTGTCGGCGAAGGCAGCCCCAACCATCGCCAACGCCAGGATCGCACCGACAACCACCGCGAGCTTTCGCATTGGATTCTGACCTCCTACTTTGATCTGTACGCGATTCATTGAATGAGTAGTGCTAAGAGCTGCTTGGTGCTGAATGTCTGATGGGCCAGCCCACGTTCAACGGATACCTGCAGTGACTGCTACGCTCACCTCCTCTCAGTCAGGATTTGAGACCCTTCACGTAGATGTACACGTCGCACTCGTCGGCGTCGCTCTGGTCGGCGGGAAGGTAGCGCTGCATGACGCCACGAGGCTCGCGTAGCTGGTGGATCACTGCGTCGAAAGGCAGGGTCGTCCCTGCCAGCTTCGGACCGACGTCACCTTGCGCCTGCGCGCCGTGGCAGGCCGCGCAGCCACGCTGGGTGAACAGCACCTTGCCACGGACCGGATCGCCGACGAAGCCTTTGGTCGGCTTCGGCGGTGCCGCGACGCATTGCTCGCCGATCGATTCGGCAACCGCCGTGGCCACGATCTGCTGGACGGTCAGGTCAGCGCGAGCGGTGGAGGTTGGCGTTGGCGCAACCGGCGTCGCCGACGCCGGGACGGCGGTCTTCGTCGGGATGGGAGTGACGGTCGGCACGGGCGTCAGAGTGCTGACGATGGACGTGACGGTCGATGGCGGGTTTGTCGCCGTCGCCGCTTCCGTCGGTGCAAACGTCGAGACGATCGTCGCGGCCGTGGGAGTCAGGCCAGGTGGCGTCGTCGCCGGCGCGAGAGCGACCGGCGCGGCGGGCGCTGGCGACGCCGTGTTCCCGCAGGCCACCACACCGGCGAGAAGCGTCATCGCCGCGGCTGCTCCAAGGAGAAAAGGTCTCATTCGGCAGGCCCAGCTCTCCGAGATTGCCCGGTAGCGCCGGACGGAGTGTCTTTCGCTTTATACGCGAGGGGGTTACGATCGTGTCCTGTGCTGCACTGGCGATGGGCGAGTCGAGATCGTCGCCAATCTGGCCGGCCTGACGGCTGATCTTCGACCAAGCGACCTCATTATAACACAGGCTCGTGCGCGGAAATCCAGGTATTGATCGGTCACTGTGCTACAATCATGGGTAGTCGGACCACGAGATGAACACATGGACTTGGTTTTTGAGCGTGGCAGCGCGCGCAGCCCCGCCGGGCACGCTCTGGTGTATCTGTCCGATCCCGCGGACCATGCCGTCCTGGCGGTCTACGTGGTGGTGCTGCCGATCAACCTCGAGCTGAGCCGCTACATTCCACCGATGCTGGCCTCGCAGTTGCCCCTCGCGGACATGAAGGGCATGAACGCCGTCCCGCTCCCACCGATCCCCGAAAAGGTCGAGAGCCACGGCTATCTCGAGCACCTGGCGGACCTTCGTCGAGATGACCTGATCGCGGCGGGAACGGCGAGCGCGAACGACGTCATGCGCCTGATGTCCCTGGTTGGAGAGATCGCGCAGCGCTACGCCCAGCTCTATGACGACTACGTCCAACGTTCCCCTACTGCCGAGCCGGTACTGGCCGAGCAGACTGAATCGACGGTCAGCGAAGTGCTCTACGGCCTGATGAGCGAGCAACAGCGGCTTGCCGAGCTGGCCAAGCTGGCTGGCCAGCTGCGCTACGCCGTCGACGGGGGTGATCGGCCACAGATCGAGGATCTCTCAGCGGAGATGGGGCGGCTGGCTCAACATCTTCCAGCTTCCTACGCGGTGAACGCGTTCGTCGACGCGGTCAAGCACGCCGGGCCGGTCGGCGACCAGTTGTCCGCGCTGTATCTCGACCGCTGCTATAAGCTGTCGAGCGAGGATTACACCACGCTGGAGCAGATCGACCGCGAGATTCAGCGTTTGCGCGGGTCGCTGTGAGCGGACCTTCTTAGCGGGTTTCCCACTCGACGGTGACCCCGCCTCCGGTGTAACATGCGACCCCGGAGGAGTAGATGCCACTCAGTCCTGACGAGTTGCGCCCTCGCCTGCGCGGGGTGCTGGCTTTTCCCATTACCCCCTTCAACGACGACTTGTCGCTCAACGGCGCTGCCTACCAGTCGCAGGTCGATTACCTGGTGACGTCCGGCCTGCACGCCATCGTGGCCGCCGGTGGAACGGGCGAACTGTATTCGATGACGCCGAGTGAGATCGTGCGCGTGTACCGCCTGGCGGTCGACGCGGCCAATGGCCGCGTTCCGGTGATTGCCGGCGTCGGCTACAATCTGGCGATGGCTCAGGATCTGGCGCGCGAGGCCGAGCGAGCCGGCGCCGACGCGGTCCTGATGCTACCGCATTACTATGGTCGCGCCGAGGATGAAGGTCTGTACCGCTACTACGCGGGTATCGCCAGCAGCGTCGGCATCGCGGTCTTTCCGTATGCGCGCGATGCGGCGGTGCTCGGACCTGGCATCGTGTCCCGCCTCGCTGAGATTCCGAACGTCGTGGCCTTCAAGGACGGCCAGGCGGACCTGCGCGCCTGGGCGCGCATCCGCGACTCTGTCGGCGACCGCCTGGTCTGGCTCGCGGGGGTCGGCGACGACATGGTGAACAGTTACTTCGCCGCGGGCGCCGAAGGATTCACCTCGAGCGCGGCCAACTTCATGCCAGACGTCGCCCTGGGTCTATTTCGCGCGGCCCAGGCGGGCGACTTTGCCACGGTGAATACGCTGATCGCGACGTGGGTCCAGCCGATCTTCAACATTCGCTCGCGTCACCGCGGCTACGAGGTCACGACGACCAAAGAAGCGATGAACTTGCTCGGCCGGTTTGGTGGGCGCGTCCGGCCACCCCTCGCCGAGCTGACCGACCAGGACCGCAGCGACCTGCGCGCGGCGTTGGTCAAGATGGGGTTGCTGACGTCGACGTGAACGCACGGCAGATCTGGCAGGCGGCTCTCGGCGAGCTGCAGGTGCAGATGTCGCGGCCGAACTTCGAGACCTGGCTTCGCCAGGCAGCGGCGGTCTCGATCGACGACCGCCGCTTCGTCGTGCGCGCCCACAGCACCTTCGCCGCCGAGTGGATCGATCGCCGCCTGCGGCCGCAGATCGAGCAGACCCTACAGCACATCGTCGGGCGGCCGCTCGACCTCGAAGTGATCGTGGCGCATCCGCCGCGGGCCGGCTCGTCGAGTGTCAGTGACGGTACCTCCGCCGCGCGTCGGTCGCCGCCGATCGAGGAATCGGAGCCCACGGTCGCGCCCGAGATGGATCACCATCATTCGTCGTCTCGACCGGAACCCGCGCCGGTGGCCGCACCCACCCCGCTCTCGGCGTTTCCGACGGGTGACTGGCTGCCGAACCCCGCGTACACCTTCGAGACCTTTACCGTGGGGAAGTCGAACCAGACGGCCCACGCCGCGGCGGTCGGCGTCGCCGAGGACCCGGGGCACGGCTACAATCCGCTATTCATTTACGGCGGTGTCGGCCTGGGTAAAACGCACCTGCTTCACGCGATCGCAAACGTGGTCGTCCGCCGGGGATCGCGCACGCTGTACGTCTCGGCCGAGGACTTTACCAACCAGATGGTGGGCGCCATCCGCACGAACCGCAACGAGGAGTTTCGCCAGCGCTATCGAACGATCGAGGTGCTGCTGGTCGACGACGTGCAGTTCATCGCCGGGAAAGAGGGGACGCAAGAGGAGTTCTTCCACACCTTCAACGCGCTCCACGGCGTCGGCCATCAGATTGTGCTGACGAGCGACCGGCCCCCCAAGGCCATCGCGAACCTGGCCGAGCGACTGCAGTCGCGGTTCGCCTGGGGAATCGCCGTCGACGTCCAGTTGCCGGACCTGGAAACGCGGCGGGCGATCCTCCAATCGAAGGCGGCGCGGCAAGGAGTCAGCGTGCCGGACGATGTGATCGAGTTCCTCGCCAGCGCGATTCGCAGCAACATCCGCGAGCTGGAAGGCGGACTGAACCGAGTGGTGGCCTACAGCCGGCTGACGAACCAGCCGTTGAGCACGGGGATGGCGCGTGGTGCGATTGAAGACCTGGTCCAGAGCGCCCAGCGACGGATGCTCGGGACGGCTGACGTGATCGACGTGGTGTGCCGCTACTACCGAGTCGAGGCGCGCGCGCTGCGGGGCAAGGCGCGGGAGAAGGAGATCGTCGTGCCGCGCCAGGTGGCGATGTATCTCATGCGGCAGAAAACCCAGTCCTCCCTCGTGGACATCGGCCGGGAGCTCGGCGGCCGGGATCACAGCACCGTCCTCCACGGCTGCGATCGGATTCAGAGCGAGTCCCAGGCCGACGTGCAGCTCCGTCGAGATCTGGACGCGATCGAGGAAATGCTCCGGCAGGCGGCCACGCGGTAGGGCTCATCGCCATCGCGAGCATCCTCTCTCTCTGGGAACGGCCGCGCCCCGTCGGATCAGAAATCCTTCCAGAGCTGGAAGACTGGCCGCTGCATCCAGTCGATCTTGCTTTCATCCTGGTGAGCGAAGAGGTGTGACGGGAAGCCATGGCGCCAGCGGAAGCTGACGAAGTAGGTCAGCGGATGAGTCGTGTGGTTCACCAGCTGGTCGAGCACCAGGTGGCCCAGGTAGCCCATCGCCAGGCCGCCGGCGAACCGTCGACCCAGCAGTCGCTCGACGAGAAAGAGCACGGGCAGGTACTCCCAGCCGTGCAGCGGAACGAACGCCTGCCGCTCGTTCTTCCGGCCGTTCAACTCGTAGCGTGCCAGGTCGACCAGATGATCGGCGTCGATCAGGAAGCCGGTGAGCAACGGGGCGACGGTTGGGAGAAGCCGGCCGGTCCGGATCCATTGGAGGGTAGCCAGACCGGTCGACACGATCAAGTGGGACGATGGGCGCGCCATCAGGCTAGATCCCTCTGGTAACTGTCTCCACCCGGTTGTGTTGGCGCCCAGGGGCGCCCCAACAACCCGGGGGTG
>DATLRG010000611.1:0-3296 GCA_035534795.1 Chloroflexota bacterium | reverse complement strand
GAAGCGCTCGAGGTGGCTTCGAGGCACCCGGTCGCAACATTCGGCACGCTCGAGCTCAGAGAGTTCGCTGAAGGATGAACGCGCCCAGCGTCGCCGCAGCGGTCTTTAGCGCAATGGACCTTTCTTATCGATTCCGGTTTGCACCCAGGCTGTTAGCGGCGGAGCTATTTGATGCCACGTCGTCGGGATTGCGTGGTGAAGGTGTCAACGCTCGCGGTCTTGCGTCCATCGACATATTGGTACCAGCGTAGGTCGAGTTCAGCCTTACGAGCGTAGTTGGCTGCCGCCCAGCTGGTGAACAGCCCGACGGTGTGAAGGACGCAGTCGCAGTCGTCACAGATCCATGCGACGGCCGCGCGAGTGTGTTTATCGAACTGCGGACAGGTGAGGTCGTGCATCTTGAGGGGCACGTCACGGCCGCAACTCGGACAGATCTCGAAGGCCCAGGGTGGCGGGTCGGAGAAGTTGGTCATTCGCGAGTCTGCTCGGCGACGGCCTTCTTGGCACAGGCGTCGTCAACAAGTTCCTTGCCGTCGGCGGCAGCGGCGATGAGGGCGGAGACGGCGACGTTGTTGAGGGCACGTGGGATGCCGTTGGAGTGGCGCTGCAGCCGGGCCATGGCGTCATCGGCAAAGAGCTGGTCGGAGCGGCCGGCGAGCGCGAGGTGGTGGCGTAGGTATGCGGTGGCGTCACCGAGATCCATGGGCGGGATGTAGAAGCGGGTCGCGATGCGCTGGTCGAGAGCGCTAAACACACCGAGACGGAGTTGGCGCGCGAGGGTGGGCTGGCCGATGAGGACGCCGGCGAACGGGCTGCGGCTATCCATATCGGAATTCGTCAGCAATCTCAATTCTTCGAGTTGAGCGGGCTCGAGCAAATGCGCTTCGTCGACCACGATGACCACACGACGGTGACGCTCAGCTTCCTCGGCATCGAGGAGTTCCTGAGCCTGTGCCATCACCTCCGCTTTGAAGAAGCGCGGTGTACCGCCGAGAGCGCGGACGACGGTGACGTACAGACCGCGCGTCCCGAAAGCCGGGTTGGCAATGTAGATCACCTGGTAGCGCGACGGGTCGAGGCTGGCCCGAGCCGCGCGCGCGGCGACCGTCTTGCCGGCGCCGACCTCGCCGGTGATGACGGCGAGCGCGGACTCGTTGACACAATGAAGGATGCGGGCCACTGCTTCCTGGTGGGGCGGTCGAGAGAAGAGTTCGCTCGGCGCCAACGACTTGGAGAAAGGCGTCCGCGTGAGGCCGAAGTGAGTGAGCCAGGGTGCGCGTGCAGTCATTCCATGTCCTCCTCAGGCTGGATGAGGTCGCGGTAGTCGATGGATCCGGTCTGCTCGGCGTCGTGGTCGAAGAGGACCTGGCCGAGATAGTCGATGTCGATTGGCACCACCTCGGGGCGCGGTGGCGGCGGCGCCATGGGATGGACGTGGCGCTCGATGACCAGCGGCGTGGCCAAGCCGAACTGGCGTTTCTGGAACCAGACTTCGATTTGGGAGAGATCTTCGGGGCGGTAGCGGAGTTCGACCTGCCGACCGCAGAGCGCGGGGTCGAGTTGATATTGGTTGCCCTGGAAGCTCACGGTCGCGGTCTTGGCAACGCGGCGTAGCGCCGACCACATGAAGGCTTGACGTAGAAGCTCAGGCTGGGCCTGGCGAAAGGTGCCCTTGGCGAAGCGCTCGGTCGGGGACTCACCGGTGCCGGAGTGGACACGCACGTTGAGATAGCGTTCGACCCAAGCCAGGAAGCGGTCGTTGAGTTCGGCGAAGGTGGCGATGCCGACGTGCTCCGCTTCGAGCAGGAAGCGTTCCCGGATGACGCGATTGAGGCGCTCCAATTTTCCCCTGCCCTGAGGCGCGTAGGGCCGGGAGTGGATGAGTCGGATGCCGAGCATTGCGCAACTGCGACGAAGCTCATCGCCGGCAAACGCCGCCCCGTTGTCGACATGCAGCTGGTCGGGCAGCCCGCGCCGGAGGATGGCTGCGTGCAGCACCTCCTGACCGGCGCGCAGAGTCTCGTTGCCGACCCAGCGGCCGTGTACCACCAGCCGGCTGTGGTCGTCGACGATTAGGAAGAGCCGGGCGCGCTGACTGCCAGGCGCCCGCGGGTGAGGTACGAATGGACCGACCAGAACGTCTGCCATCCAGCGCTCGTTCGGCTCCTGGGCCTCGAATCGGCCGAAGGTGCGGTGGTCTCCGAGCAACTCGGCCCGGGCCAGGCCACGCTTCTGCAAGTTCTCGCGCAACGTGCGCTCAGCGATGCGCACGCCATGACGGGTGGAGAGGATCTCGGCGATGTGCGCCGCCGAGCGCTCTGGCTGCTCCAAACGCAGCTTCACCGCTTCTTCGATGAGATCGTGGTGCTGGCGAACTTGACCCTGGTCCGAGCGCGGCCGGTCGCGCAAGCCCTGGAGCCCTCGCTGCCGGTAGGCGCGGACCCAGCGGTCGATAGTGTTGCGACTGACTCGTCGCGGGTCGCCGTCTGGACCAACGTGTTCACCGCCGGCGATCCGGCGAACAATCACACCACGCTCCCGACTGCCGAGCCGGCGGCCCAGCGCCTCGGCGATCAGGTGGTAGCGCCACAGGGCGAGCTCTTCGGCAGGGTCAGGGGCCATTCGGCACCTCCTCGATGGACTTCGAGGTCATCCAAGACCAAGCCGTCGAGGCCGCCAAGAGCGAAGCTATGTTGCTCGGCAGCATCCGCCCGCCGGTGATCAGATTTGTGATCCGCCAGGGCCGACCGGCGCCGTAACGCCGCCGCCACTCATCGCCAATCGCCTTCACTGCCGCCAGGCATCGCGACTGGGTCGCCGTCGGCAGCTCCCAGCTCGACCAGCCCCAACTCACCGCCAACGCCAAGATCGCCGCCGCCAACGTCTCGGCGATGACCCGAAAGCGCCGCACCCATTCCCGGACCGTCGTCTCCGGTCGGCCCACCGCGACCGCGATCCTGCGTACGCCCACCTTGTTCGCCGCCATCTCCAGCGCGCGGCCGATCACATCGACCGCGTCCCACCGCCACGGCAGCACGAACCACGGCAACAACGCCTGCGTCACCGCACACTGCCGACAGCGAATGCGAGCGATCCAGATCAGCCGATCGCTGTCATCTCGGAGGTGTCGTTCATACCCGTGCCAGGGTCCGGTCGGGCCGGAATGACGGGACCCCGAAAACGGATCCACCCTCAATGAGAGTTCCGGGGTTCTGACTCCAGCTGCGATGAGCACCGCGGCTGGGTGCCGACGTCGTCGGCTTCGATGAATTGTAGAGACGGCAGATCGACGTGGT